>JAEEHE010000084.1 GCA_016280685.1 Caryophanales bacterium | reverse complement strand
ATTAATTCTTCTAAGGAATTCTTTGTGCCTTTTGCTTTCTTGATGACCGCATTGTTACCATGAGCATCAGAGATAAAGATTGGTTTAACGCCCATAATATTACCGAAGAATGCTTTCGCGCCTTTGATACGGCCAGCAGCTTTTAAATAATTGAGGGTATCAACTGTTGCAAAGAAGTTGAAACGTAATTTGTTTTCTTCTACCCAGTTGGCCACTTCTTCAAGTGATTTGCCTTCCGCTCTTAATTCAGAAGCTTTGACAGACATCATACCTTCACCACAGCTACCATTTAATGAGTCGATAGCGATGATTTTACGATCTGGGAATTCTTCTAATAATTGAGGAATGACTAAGGTTTGGCAGGTGCCGACAGAACCGGATAATTTGCTAGAGCAAGCGATATATAAAATATCAAATCCTTGTTCTAAAACTGGACGGAAATTATCCATGAATTCAGGAACGGAAACTTGTGTAGTTTTCACTTTCTTTCCATCTCTTAACCAGCCATAGAATTCTTCTGGTGAATATTCAACCCAGTCTAAGTCCGCGGGTTTTTCCACACCATCGACGACGATGCCCATGTGGACATATTCAATGTCATATTTTTTACGAACGACTGTACTTAAGTCGCTACATGAGTCAGTAAAAATTTTAAATTTTGCCATATTTTTATTTTCTCCCGGACTTATATTGCCTTATTAGGAAATATATTTCTATCACAACCACTCCAGTTTGTGACATTTGTAAAGTTTTGTTATCAAAAAAGAAAAGGTGCCTAGGCACCATCTATATGACGATCGCAAATCGGTACTTCCATTTTCTTTCTTCGTTCGCTTTCTCTTTCGCGAAACATATCTATGTCTTCACCAGTTAAACGTCTATGACGTCTTTTTCTCTTTTTCTGTTCTTCCATTATTTGAATTCTTTTTTATCGTATTTCTTCAAATCTTTGTATAAGTCTTTTAGTTGTGGGAACATCTTCACATAAACTTTTTTGTATAGATAGTTATATTGTTTATGCGCGGTTTCATTAGGCTGGAAATTCGATGTTACCCTCACCATTTTCTCAGTAGCTTCTTCGACAGTTTTATAAACGCCTAAACCCACGAATGTCGCAATTGCTGCGCCTAAAGAAGTAGTCTCAAATGTTTGCACACGAGAGACAGGCAGACCGAAGATATCAGAAGTGATTTGGCAGATTGCATCACTTTGTGATCCACCACCAGAAATCTTAATTTCTTTAACTCTATGTTTTTGTGATTTTTCGATACTTTCTAGACCTTCTCTTAAAGCATAGGCAATACCTTCAATAATCGCTCGATAAAGATGTTCTTTTGTGTGGACATCAGAGAATCCGATAATCGCACCTTTCGCTAAAGGTCTAGATAATCCCGGTCCCCAATATGGTTGTAAGACTAAACCATCGCTTCCAGGAGAAATTGTAGAGAGTTTGCTATTAAGAATTTCTTCCACTGCCATTTCTTGAATTTTCGCTTCGTTAACTAATTCAGAAGCAAATTCTCTACTGAACCATGTTAACATCCAATAACCACGATATATTTGGACATCCATGTTATACCAATCTTTTACCGCAGCAGGATAAGCAGGTAAAAATTTCTCTGGTTCATGATATTTCTTATTAGAAACTTCAATGCTACAAGCTGTTCCATAAGAAACAGATGCGATGTCTCTTGATAAAGCACCTAAGCCCACTGTTTCACACGCCTTATCACTACCAGTAGCAATAATCTTAATACCGTGTGGTAATCCGCATTCATCAGCGACTTCATCTTTGATGACACCAATCTCTTCACCTGGTTGTTTAATCTCAGGAAGCATACGATTTGGAATGCCAAAAATTCTTCCTTTTAAAGCGCCTTCTTTATACCAAACTCTCTTACGGAAATAGATAGGATAATGACCAGTTAAGGAGGCCGCACTATCAACTAATTTTCCGGTAAATAAATATGTTAAATATGTGGAAATATTGACGTATTTATAGGTGTTTTGCCAGGTTTTTGGTTCATTTTCCTTTAACCAATGGGCAATGGTTCTTTTACGATTTAATTCGATTGTGTTCTTCATTCCCACCAATTTAAAAGCTAAGCGGTGAAGTAGAGGGAGCTTCTCTTTTGCTTCCGCCATTCTTTGATCTAACCATAAGATAACTGGTCTTAGTGGCTTAAGATCTTTATCTAGCTGTACAGATGAATCTCTAAATGTAGTAATGGTCGCACCAACAATATCATTGAGGTATTCTTTACCATTTACAGCGAGTTTCTTTAAACATCTAACCGCTAGTTCCCAATAATAATCAGCGTTTTGCTCCGCGTAACCTTTTTGGTTAGAAAAATAAGCGGGATTATATGGTTCTTTAACGATGCATTTAATCTCACCACAATTATCAATTAAACAGGTTCTTACTGATTGAGTACCAAAATCTAAAGTTAATACACATGGGTTATTTTTCATAATCGTCCCTCAACGCATTATATTATACCTTTTTTCAAAAAATACGAAAAAGATATCGGAAAACCCT
>JAEEHE010000014.1 GCA_016280685.1 Caryophanales bacterium | reverse complement strand
ACGATTTCATCTTTATTAAATAAGACCATTTCATCATTCACTAGTTTAGAAATTTGCTTGTTATTCATGCCTTGGAAGGATACGGGGGTGCCATCCTCATAATGGAAAGCACCTTGTTTGGCTAATTCTTTAATTCTTTTAAGAGTTTTGTGGTAGAAGGTAACGGGTTTATTTTCTTTAGGGTTTTGGAAAATAACTTCACCATTCTCATAAGGTCTTAAACCTTGAATAGATTCTAACAATTCCTTTTGTCCACTACCGGAAATCCCTGCAATTCCAAGGATTTCTCCACTTTTTACTGTAAAAGTTGCATCTTTAATAGCGTATCTACCATCATTGTTTTTCACAAAGATGTTTCTGACAAATAAACGATCTTCCACATTTTTGGGTTCTGATCTATGGATTTGTAGATCAACTTTTTCACCCATCATCATCTCTGTTAATTTCTTTTCATTAGTTTGACTAGTTTTTACAGTAGCGACGTGGGTGCCTTTTCGGAAGATAGCAACTCTATCGCTTATTTCCATAACTTCATTAAGCTTGTGAGTAATAATTACGATAGACTTACCATCTTTTTTCATGTTTCTGACAACATCAAAAAGTTTTCTAATTTCTTGTGGTGTTAAAACAGCAGTTGGTTCATCCAAAATAAGGATATCAACACCACGATATAATACTTTAATAATTTCCAATGTTTGTTTTTCAGAAACACTCATGTCATAAACCTTTTTGTTAAGGTCTATTTCAAAGCCATATTTATCACACATATCTTTGATATGTTCAATTGTTTCTTTTATAGTGAATTTTTTAATATGACCCTTTTCATCTTTAATGTCTATGCCGTTTCTTTCCGCATAGCGAATATTGTCTTCTTTAGTTAAACCTAAGACCACATTTTCCGCCGCGGTAAAGACATCAACTAATTTGAAGTGTTGGTGAACCATTCCAATGCCATGTCTTAATGAATCGCGAGGAGATTTTAGCACCACTTGTTGACCATTAATAAAAACATGTCCTTCCTCAGGAGTATAAATTCCTGCGATAACATTCATCGCGCTAGTCTTGCCAGAACCATTTTCTCCTAATATAGAAAGAATCTCGCCTTTATACAGTTCGAGATTAACATCTTTATTAGCCACGACCTCACCAAAGGTCTTGGTTATGCCTTGTAGTTCAATTACTTTTTCAACATCCATTTTCTTATAGAAAAGGGGCAGGAAACCCTGCCCCATGTTTTAAAAATTATCCGAGGATTGTGATACCATCGATATCGACATCAAAAGAAGGAGCACTTCTAAATTCGGATTCATGATAGTAACCATTTTCAAGGAATTTAGTGCCTTCTGGATAGTCATATGTATATTGCTTATTTGGAGCAACACTAGCTTCGGTTGGAGCAGCACCATTAACGGTGAATGTATCAACATCAAAGACGTGTCTTGTACCATCGATGAGTTCTTGTTTAATAGCGTTAACTTTAGCAGCTGTGCCTTCAGCGCAGTTAGGACTGAAGTCGGTTAATTCAACACCACCGGTAGCAAATGAACCAACGTAATCTAATTCAACATCTTTGCCTTCACATCTATTGTTGATGACGTGTTCATAATATGGTTGCCAATTGATTCTAGAAGAAACCAAGAATGTATTTGGACAATGTGACAATGTACTTCCGTTATAGGAAACGTTTGGAATACTTGCAGCTTCACAAGCGTTAGGTGCACCATAGCTATCAGCATGTTGAGAAATCAATGTCGCACCACGGCCGATTAATAATTCAGCACCGGTTCTTTCAGCATTTTCATCATACCAAGAAGAAGTGAATGTAACTTCCATTGTGGCATTTGGAACGACGCTTCTAACGCCTAAGAAGAATGATGTGTAACCAGATTTAACTTCGGCATATGGGAAAGCACCAACATAACCGATTTTAGCGTTAACATCACTGACAGCACCATCACCACTGCCATACATTTCTTGTAATTTTAAACCAGCGGTGACACCAGCTAAATATCTGCCTTCATAGATGGAAGCGAAAGCGTTAACAAAGTTAGGAAGATTAACACTGGCAGCTTGGACGCCTGTGGCGTGGCAGAATAATGTATCTGGATAGTTTCTCGCAGCAGCGATCATATAATCTTCATGACCAAAGGAGTCGGCAAAGACGATATCGCAGCCTTGTTCAGCCATTTCTTCAGCTGTGGTTTGGCATTCATCGGATTCATCGATGTTTTCTTTAATAACGGCTTGGAAACCTAATTTTTGTTGAGCGGCTTCGAATGCTTCTCTGAAGTTCTTGTCGTAAGTACTAGAGGCAGCGGGATGTAATAAAATTAAACCAACTTTTAATTCGGCGGGGTTTTTTCTTTCTTCGCCTTTTCTGTTTCCACAACCAGTCATCGCGGTCATGCAAAGAGCACTAGCGACTAATAATAATGATGTTCGTATTTTCTTCATTTTTTTACCTCCTTTTGCTTCTTAAAAATAAAAATGAGCTTCCTTATTTGGAAGCCTCTACATCTTACTTTTTCCAATCATAAAAAGAAAAAAGAATTCGTAGTACCAGATTATACGGTCTGGTGTAGAGACTACCCACCAATTAGGGAATTATACGAATGCCGATATCTCTATCGACATACATATTATGTGCGAATAATAAAATAAAATCAAAGGCAAAATCGACCTTAGAATTTTTTATATTATATAAACTTTTTGTTTGTGTAATTGTGTTTAGAAAAATACTAAAATACATTTGTGAGGCAACCAAAAATGAAGAACGAAACATATTATAAAGATTACATCGCTACAATCCCTAATTTCCCTAAAGAAGGAATCATGTTTAGAGACATTACTCCCACAGTAGAAAGTGCGGAAGCTTTTAAGAATGTCATCGATGATTTCGCAGAAATAGTTAAACAATATAATTTTGATAAAATTATTTGTGCTGACGCTCGCGGATTTATCTTCGGCAGCGCTCTCGGTTATAAATTAGGTAAAGGCCTCATTTTAGCGAGAAAGCCAGGCAAACTTCCTGCTCCTGGATTATCTTTCAGCTACGACCTTGAATATGGTTCTAACACTCTGGTTATTCCTCAAGGTTCAATTGATAAAAACGATCGCGTCTTAGTGGTTGACGATTTACTCGCTACCGGTGGCAGTGCTGGAGCGATGATTGAACTCATCAAGATGAGTGGAGCCACTCCTGTCGCTGCGTTATTCTATATTGAGCTTCCTGATTTAAACGGAAGAAAGAATATGAAAAAAGTGGATGATATTCCCATCCACTCATTAGTCTGCTTTGCAGGCGATTAATTAGAATACTGGTTTGTTATCTACGAAGGCTTTAATAGAAGCGCCAGTAAAAACTTTAATACCCAAATCTTCAAGTTTATATCTTCCACCTTGGAAGATTTTTTCTATTACTGCGGTCACTCCTACGACATTAGCCTCAGCTTGTTGACAAATCTTCAATAAGCCTAATGCCGCATTACCTTCCGCTAAGAAGTCATCGACGATTAAGACATTCATCCCTTTCTTCAAAAACTTCTTGGAAACGATGACATCTGAAACTTTATTTCTCGTAAAAGATTTGATTTTTGCAAAGAAATAGTCATCAATTGTGGTTTGAGAAGTAGTTTTCTTACCAAAGACAAATGGCACATTAAATTCTTTCGCTACTGCATAAGCCACAGCAATACCACTAGTCTCGATAGTTAAAACGATATCAACTTTGTTGTCAGAAAATTCTTTATGAACTTCTTTAGCGAAAGTTTCAATGACTTCAGGATCAACTTGATGGTTTAAAAAACTATCGACTTTAAGAATTGAATTGTTTAAAACAAGACCATCTTTTAAGATCTTCTCTTCAATACACTTCATTTTTTATTACTCCCATTCAATCGTAGCGACTGGTTTTGGTGAAATATCAAATAAGACACGGTTAACACCATTAACTTCATTTAAGATACGATCACGAATCTTGAACAATAAGTCATAAGGGATTTCTTCTACACTGGCGGTGACAGCATCAATTGAATTGATGGCTCTAATCACTACCATATATTCGAAGGTTCTCTTGTTATCTTTAATACCTGTGGATTTGAATGGAGGAACCACAGTGAAGTATTGCCAGACTTTACCTTCAAGTTTTGCTTTAGCAAATTCATCTCTAAGAATCGCATCGCTTTCTCTTACTAGTTCTAGTCTATCTCTAGTAATAGCGCCAGGACATCTCACACCTAAACCTGGTCCTGGGAATGGTTGTCTATAAACCATATTATGTGGTAATCCTAATTGTTCTCCCACCACCCTCACTTCATCTTTATAAAGGAGTTTTACTGGTTCAATTAATTTAAAATTAAGTTCTTTTGGTAAACCACCAACATTATGGTGAGCCTTAATACCTTTACTCTCTAAAATATCTGGATAGATTGTGCCTTGACCCAAGAATTCAATACCATCTAATTTCCTTGCTTCTTCTGCAAAAACATCGATGAAGATTTTACCAATAATCTTTCTCTTTTCTTCCGGTTCTTCTACACCTGCTAAAGCATCAAGGAAACGATCAACAGCGTCAACATAAATCAAGTTAGCGCCTAATTCGTTTTTAAACACTTTGATAACTTGTTCAGATTCACCTTTTCTTAGTAAACCATGATTGACATGAACACAAACTAAATTAGAACCGATGGCTTTGATTAATAAAGCGGCACACACTGATGAATCAACACCACCAGATAAGGCTAAAAGAACTTTTTTGTTTCCAACTGTCTTTCTAATATCAGCGATTTGTTCATCAATAAAAGCTTGTGCTAACTCCGGAGTATTGATTCTTTTCATCTCGGGGTTTCTCACATTTCCATCCATAAATATTTCCTCCATTTTTTCTTCATTATAGACTTGTAAATATATAAATTGTCACAACATATTTTTCGCTATAAATAGCGGGAATTTTTACTCAAAAATGTCATCAAAATAGATGAAAAATTCTTTTATAAATAAAAGACAAATTGGAGCAATAAAAAACACCACTTAATGATAAATGGTGTTTATTTAAATAATATAATTATTTATTTAGATAGCCCATTCGCCATCTTTGAAGATTTGATGTTTAACACCTTTCGCATCTTCACCGATGATGTTGAGATCTTTTGTACCCACCATAAAGTCAACGTGAATCATCGAGTCATTAATACCCTTCTCTTTAGCTTCTTCGGTGGTCAAATTAACATCGAGTAATTCTTTAAATCCAACACCTAACGCCACATGGCAACAAGCGTTCTCATCATAGAGAGTGTTATAGAATAAAATGCCACTCATATTGATAGGAGAAGTATATGGCACTAAGGCAACTTCACCTAGCATAGAAGCGCCTTCATCCATGCCAACCATTGTTTCCAATAATTTTTGATTCTTTCTTGCTTTCACAGAAGAAACTTTTCCATCTTTAAAGGTAATGGAGAAATCTTCAATCAGTTCACCGTTATAACTTAATGGTTTAGAAGCCACTAATGTACCTTCACATCTTCCTCTAAGTGGAGAGGTAAAAACTTCTTCCGTAGGAATGTTAGGATTAAAGACACCTTTCTTCGGGGCTTCTTCAATACCGGCACCCCAAGAAACACCAGGAATTAATTCCACTTCAAAGTCAGTACCGTTACTAGCTTTGTAATAGAGTTTTCTTAAATCCATCGCATTGAGTTTATTTCTTTGACCCACCATGAAGTCATTATGTTTATTCCAGTTTTCCACAGGATCGTTTCCATCGACTCGTGAAGTCATGAGAATCGCTTCCCATAATTTCTCCACGGCTTCATTTTCTTCTAAATCTGGGAATACTTTTTTAGCCCATGGTTTGCATGGTACTCCAGCGATACACCATTTGTATTTTCCATCTGCTAAATCGCGGTATTTTTTGATTTTTTGATAGATTTTTGCACGGCTTTTGGCCATTTTTGTTTGATTTATGCCTTTTAATCCATCAGGGTCTTCCGCCATCAAATAAATGGTGGTTGGTAACTTTTTGGCTCTATATTTTTGTCTCGCCATTCCCATTGGAGAAATCTTAGATAAATTGCCGAGAGTCATATATTTGTAATGGAGTTTTGCTAATTGATCATAGTCAAAAATGACTTCCACTTTTTTAGCGCCGGCTTTATAGCATTCTTCGACGACCATATAGGTGAATTCTGGCTCATCTAAACTAGCATAAATCCACACTTCTTCACCTTTACCGACATGGCCACCAACTTGTGCGATTAGTCTCGCATAATCTTGTAATAATTTTTGTTCCATAAACTTGCCTCGTTGTCTTTTATTTGTTTTATTTTATAATATGCAGGGAGAAATTGAATATGAATAGTTTATTTAACAAATACAAATGGCTGAAATATGTACTAGGTTCATTCATTATTGTTATCGGTCTTTTAATCATTATTTTAGCCTGCTTAGAACCCGGTTCATTAGATAAGGTTGTGAATATCGTTTTAGCAGTTGGTTTAATCTTAATGGGACTATTCTTATTAGTCAGCGCTTTATTATCAGAAACCCAAAAGGGTTTCACACCAGCGCTTATCACATCTGCCGGTCTTATCGCTGGTGGCATCATCTTATTAGTAGGTAAATTTGCTTTAAAGGTTAGTCTAGATCAAAAACTAATTGTCTACATTATTTCCTTATCCACATTAGTCTTTGGTGTTGTCGCTCTTATTAAATCTATATTCTTGATTAAATATAAAGAAAATAAGGGCCTTGTCGCTATCATGATTATCGTCGGTATCGTATCATTAGTGCTCGGCATCTTAGGATTATGCTTCGCTGATAAATTGCTCACCACTTCCTATATCATCCTCGGTATTGGTCTTGTGGCTATCGGCATTGTATTTATCGTCTTCTGCATCCTTGCAGATAACAAAAAAGAACGCGCTTAATCTTTGATTAAATAAAAAGCAACAATCAATCAAGGTTGTTGCTTTTATTATGCTCGGGCAAGAAAAAAAGCATCAACGATGCTCTTTTAGAATAGAACTCTTAATGCTGCGTCACTAGAAGCAGGAGCTGCACCAGCGGCAGATGTCACTTCAATGACGATCGCAATAATGAAGAAGATAATAGCAAGAATCATGGTGAGGATAGAGATGACTTTCTCCGCGCCTCTTTCCTTGGTTTTGACGAAGACGTTAAGTCCACCACCAGTAATCGCGCCAGAGGCACCTTCTGATTTACCACCTTGAATCAAACACAAGATGATAATGATGATACCAACACCCATAAATATCCAGTCGTACCAATTTAACATGCTCTTTTGTCCTTTCTTCTTAAAGTTGCTTATTAATGTTATACAAAACTCAACAATAATTCAACAACGAATTCAATTCGTTATAGTTCTGCCTTCATTTCAAAAATAATATCTCTTAATTCTGCCGCTCTTTCGAAATCGAAATTCTTCGCTGCTTGTTTCATTTGTTTCTCTAAATCTTTGATAGTCTTTTGTAATTCACTACGAGTGGCTTTCTTAGAATATTTGATGATATCGGAAATTTCATCATCAGTGTTATGAATAGGCGGTCTAATTTCTTTGATGATAGTTCTCGGAACGATACCATTTTCCATATTGTAATCATTTTGTATTTTTCTGCGGCGCATCGTTTCATCAATCGCGTTTCTCATCGAATCGGTAATGACATCGCCATACATGATGACCATACCGTTTTGATTTCTTGCCGCACGACCACAAACTTGGATTAAAGATCTAGTACTTCTTAGGAAACCTTCTTTATCCGCATCTAAGATACAAATTAACGATACTTCTGGAATATCTAATCCTTCTCTTAATAGGTTAATTCCCACAAGGACATCATACTTGCCTTTTCTTAACTGATAAATGATTTCCGATCTCTCTAAAGTCTTGGTTTCATGATGGAGGTAAACAACCTTAATTCCTCTCTCTTTTAAGAAGGTTGTAAGGTCTTCCGCCATACGAATAGTTAAAGTAACAATTAAGGTTCTTTCACCTTTTTCATTTCTCTTTTTAATTTCTTGTAAAAGGTCATCAACTTGACCTAATGTCGGTCTCACTTCTATCTTTGGATCTAATAGACCAGTCGGACGAATAATTTGTTCAACAATTGGAGCATCAGTCTTTGCTAATTCATAATCTCCAGGTGTTGCACTAGTGCATATCACCTGAGGCATTAATGCTTCAAATTCTTCGAAATTAAGAGGTCTATTATCTAAAGCAGAAGGGAGACGAAAACCATAGTCCACTAAAGTGACTTTTCTAGAACGATCTCCATTATACATACCTCTTAATTGAGGGAAGGTCACATGTGATTCATCGACAAATAAAAGGAAATCATCTGGAAAATAATCAATCAAACACCACGGTCTAGTTCCCGGCGCTCTTTTATCGATATGGCGAGAATAGTTTTCAATACCAGGGCACATGCCAAATTCTTGCATGTTCTCGATATCTTGATTAGTTCTTAATTCTAATCTTTCAGTCTCTAATAATTTGCCTTCTTCTTTAAAATATTTTAGTCTTTCCACTAGTTCTGCTTTAATCGTATCACAAGCTTCTCTAATTCTTTCTCTTGTGGAAGCATGGTCATAAGCAGGGAAGATGGGATAGGTGTGATAAGTATGTTTAACTTCACCAGTAAGTAGGTCAATTTGTGATATTTTTTCAACCTCATCTCCAAAGGTATCAACACGGATGACATTATTGCTCTCCATGTTCGCAGGAATAATCTCGATAACATCGCCTCTGACACGGAAACTGCCGGGTGCAGGATCAAGATTATTTCTCTTATATTGAGCGTCCACTAAACGCTTAAAAAATACATTTCTATCAATCTCTTCACCAACGCGGATATTGAACACTAAATTACGATATTCATTCGGATCAGTTAAACCATAAATAGAAGCGACAGACGCTACTACGATTGTGTCTCTTCTCTCTAATACGGAATTAATCGCACTAGTTCTTAACATCTCAATTTCATCATTCATGACTGCGTTTTTATCGATGTAAGTATCGCTTTTAGGAATATAGGCTTCCGGTTGATAAAAATCGAAGTTAGAAACGAAATATTCAACACGGTTATTCGGGAATAGTTCTTGGAATTCGGAATATAATTGACCCGCTAAAGTTTTGTTATGAACCAAAACAAGTGTAGGTCTTTGCACTTGTTCAATAATATTAGCCATCGTAAAAGTCTTACCAGTGCCAGTTGCGCCTAAAAGAACTTGAAATTTTTTATTTTCTTGGATTCCCTTTACTAATTTAGCGATTGCTTCTGGTTGATCACCTGTTGGTTTAAAAGGAGAAACTATTTTAAAAGGATGGTCATTATTTCTCTCCATCATTTTTCTCCTTTTTAGTGAAAATATTATCTACTTTATGAGATTTAAAGCCTTCTCCAAAGACAGCATTAGTTCTGGTATATGTCACAAATGCTTTCGGATCAATTTGCGCGATGAACGTTCTAATTTTGTTATATTCTCGCTTGCTAAAAACAATTCTTAAAATAACTTTATCTTCACCACTGAAACCGCCTCTTGCTGGAATTAAAGTAGTGCCTCTTTCTAACTCATCTTGCACAAAACGAGATATCTCTTCCCATTTACTAGAAATAATATCTACTTGATAACTGGATTGAGAGCCAATATAGATGAATTCAATACAAACGGAACTAACAAAGGAAGAAACAATACCGGAGAGACATGGTAATAAGAACAATGTGTCGCTTGGTAATAAAATACACAAACCGATGATAATAATTGATCCATCAATAATAAATGCAGCGATTGATTGTTTAATCTTTAAATATTTCTCCATGATGAAGACTAATGTATCAACACCACCGGTAGAACCACCACCGACAAAGGTCACTGCGACACCAACGCCGACAAAAACCCCACCAAAAATGGCAGATAATAAGTAATTTCCGGCTGTTGGACCATTTCCTGTAGTCTTTAATAATTCCCCTAAATCAGCGGTAATTTTCGCTACTCCAGGACAAGCAGTGAAGAATAAGGTAGCAATCGGCAAAGCAATGGATGCCACTAAAGTTTTAATCGCGAATTCTTTACCGACAAATAATAAACCAATTAACCAAAATACCACGGCAGCAATATCCACTACTAAGTTATAGACGAGAACTTTCATACCATCATCGGTAATAAAGTGTCTCACAATAATAGCGATACCATTTAAGCCACCTGCGTTAACATCTAAAGGCGCCAAGAAACCGACGTTACCAAAGGCCACTAAAAAAGTACCAACAATAACTAAAACAATCTTAGCGATTGCAAGTAACCATTCTTTCTTTGTCTTAGGCATTTTTCTTAGCTTCCTCTCTTAAATAGGCATATAAGAATCCATCAATATCACCATTCATAACGCCTTCTACATCTGTGGTTTCATAATTCGTACGATTATCTTTCACTAATGTGTAGGGACAGAAAACATAAGAACGGATTTGGCTACCCCATTCGATGTTTTTCTTCTCGCCGACAATATCATTGAGTTTCTTTTCTCTCTTCTCTAATTCAATTAAATAAAGTTTTGATTTTAACATATTCATCGCCATCTCTTTGTTCATGAGTTGGCTTCTTTCCACCTGGCAAGAAACAACTATACCAGTGGGTAAATGTGTAATGCGCACTGCAGTTTCGACTTTGTTGACATTTTGACCGCCTGCGCCACCACTACGATATGTATCGACCTTAAGGTCGGATTCGTTAATTTGGATATCTATAGAGTTCTCTTTAAACTCTGGAATAACATTTACTGAAGCAAAGGAAGTGTGCCTTCTCTTATTCGCATCAAAAGGAGAAATTCTCACTAATCGATGGACACCTTTTTCACTCTTTAATAAACCATAAGCATTATGGCCGGCAATCTTTAAAGTCACAGATTTTACACCGGCTTCTTCACCCGGTTCTAAAGAGATAAGGCTCATCTTAAATTTATGTGCTTCCGCATATAATACATACATACGATAAAGCATATCCGCCCAGTCTTGTGCTTCTGTTCCACCCGCACCGGGATGAATTTCTAAAATCGCATTATTAGAATCGAATTCACCACTGAACAAGATTTCTAATTCAAAATCTTTCGCTTCTTTTTTCAGTGTCTCAAAAGACTCATTAATCTGTTCTAACAATGAGTCATCCGCTAGTTCTAAAAGCTCTGATAAATCAGATTGATCAGATTGGAGCTTACGATATGTTTCTGTTAAATTTTTACAATAATTTAATCGAGCGATAACTTTTAATGCATTGCTGCTATCAGACCAAAAGTTTTCGTCTTCACTTATTTGTGTTAATTCTTTTACTTCTGCATCTAACTTATCGAGGTCAAAGAGAACACCCGAGTTGGTGGATTGACTCACCAACCGCACAAAGCTCTTGTTTTAATAAAGCGATGTCTTTCATTATTCTTTGTCCTCTGATTTAGTGGCGTCGATAGTTTCTGGTTCAGATTTTTCGCCATTTTGAGCGGCTTCTGCAGCTTTTCTAGCTTCTTCTTGCTCTCTAGCAGCAGCTTGAGCGGCTTGCACTTGATTGACGAATTTATCGATATTAACTAAGTTCAAAACTGCATCGACAGATGCCATTTCTAAACATTCTTTAAACATGTCATAACCTTCGTTAACGTAATCTTGTAACGGGTTGACGTTCGCATAACCACGGAGGTGAATACCTTCTCTTAATCTAGCCATCGCATCGATATGTTTAGTCCAGTTTTGGTCTAAGCAATGTAAGATTAAATCTCTTTCAATGCGATCACATAATTCACTGGGGAGTTTACTTCTCTTACGCATATATCTACGTAAGATGAGTTCACCTAAATCTTGACCACAGTTATCCACTAAGTCATCTTCATAAGCATTCTTATTAATGGTTCCTTCTGGCAAGAATCTTGGTTCTACTTGCTTGATTAATAAATCAGCAGAGATAAGTTGTTCATTACTTCCTTGAGGAACGGATTTCTTCGCTAAAAACATACCGGTTTGAGCGAACATATCATCGATAATATCTTTGATATTGCTACCTTCGATAATTCTATCTCTCTTATCATAGACATTTTGTCTTTGTTTAGCTAAAACATCATCGTAATCTAATAAGTTCTTACGAGTATCAAAGTTCATACCTTCAATTTTCTTTTGTGCGCTTGTAACAGCGTTAGAAACCACTTTGCTTTCTAAGGCTTCGTCACCAAAGTTCTTTTCAATATAGTTTCTCATTGTGTCAGCAGCAAATCTCACTAATAAAGTATCGTCGAAAGAGACGAAGAAACGAGAGAAGCCAGGATCACCTTGACGACCACTACGACCACGTAATTGGTTATCAATACGACGGGATTCATGTCTTTCTGTTCCAAAGACACATAAACCACCGAGTTTTCTCACTTCATCATCAATCTTAATATCGGTACCACGACCAGCCATGTTAGTCGCGAGTGTGATCGCGCCTTTACGACCTGCGAGGGCGATAATTTCCGCTTCACGTGCGTGGTTCTTCGCGTTTAACATTTCGTGTGGCAAACCATTCGCGGTTAATAAAGCGGAGATTTCTTCTGAAGATTCGACGGAGACTGTACCAATCAAGATTGGTTGTCCTTTTTCATGTCTTTCTTTAACTTCTTTCACTAAAGCCGCAAGTTTTGGACCTTTATGCGCATAGATATAATCAATCGCGTCTTCACGGATAACGGGTCTATTGGTAGGCACGCATACAACACGCATGTTGTAGATTTTACGGAATTCTTCTTCTTCAGTTTTTGCGGTACCAGTCATACCTGCCATCTTCTTATAAAGACGGAAGAAGTTTTGATAAGTAATTGTCGCCATGGTAACGGTTTCTTGTTTAATGGTGACGTTTTCTTTAGCTTGGACAGCTTGATGTAAACCATCAGACCATTCACGACCAGGTAAAACACGGCCGGTAAATTGGTCGATAATTTGTACTTGTCCTTCACCATCGACTAAATAGTCGACATCTCTTTGCATAATATAGTTCGCTTTTAAAGCGTTATGGATACGGTGCACTAAATCAAAGTATTCTGGATCGTATAAGTTTCTAATACCGAACATTCTTTCCGCTTTGGCGTTACCAGCATCGGTTAAGTTAACAGTCTTTTCTTTCACATCAACAGTGAAATCAACTTCCTTTTTAAGAGCTTTACAGAATCTATCTGCCACTGTGTATTGGCTGGAAGATGTTTTCACACCACCGGAGATGATTAATGGAGTACGAGATTCATCGATTAAGATGGAGTCGGCTTCGTCAACGATACAGAAGTTAAGACCACGTAAAACACGATGTTCCATATCGGTGGCCATATTATCTCTTAAATAGTCAAAACCTAATTCAGAGTTGGTTGTGTATGTAATATCACAAAGATAAGCTTCTTTCTTTTCTCTTGTCGTTTTCGCTCTAGCATTAACACCGACCGTTAAACCTAAGAAACGATAAATTTGTCCCATCCATTCCGCGTCACGGCCAGATAAGTATTCGTTAACGGTTACAACATGAACACCTTTACCTGCTAAAGCATTAAGATATGTCGCCATAGTAGCGGTTAAGGTTTTACCTTCACCGGTTTTCATTTCTGCAACATCACCATCGTGCATCACTAAAGAACCCATCACTTGAACTTTAAAGGGGAATTCTTTAATGGTTCTCTTCGCTGCTTCTCTTGCTACTGCAAAAGCTTCATATTTAATATCTTCAAGGGTTTTACCATTGGCTAATAAGTCTTTGAAATAATCCGTTTTAGCGCGTAATTCATCATCGCTTAAAGCGGCCATAGTTTTTTCATAAGCTAAAACCTTATCAGCTTCTCGAGAGTATTTTCTAATGGCTCTTCTATCAAAAAATCCCATATTTTTTCACCAACACAACTCTAATTGTGCCTTTCTATATACATATGAATGTTATACATTCGCTTTTATATACTATCTTTAATTATGAGAAAGTGTCAAATAGTAAATTATTACTATTAGCAATATTGTTCTTATTTTCCACTTTTGACATCACTAATATCTTGATGTCTTTAGGATGCAATGACTCAATTAATTTCACCGCCGCTTTCATTGTCGAACCAGTCGTATAAACATCATCAACAAGAAGAATTTTTGTTTTTGATAAATCAACTGATTCATTTAATAACATATACTTGCCAATCTCTTTTCTCTTCTCAAAGGAACTATTAGCCTGTTTCACACCTTTGGTTTTAGTGATTAACTTTTTCATCGGTAATTTTAATCTCTTAAATATCTCCTCCACATGGTTAAATTCTCGAACTTGATCATCTTTGATGAAGGAAGGAATAGGCACAATTAAATATCTAAAAAATCTTAGATGAAGTTCTCGCCAATATCTCGATAAAAAAACATCCGCTATCTCAATGTCAAAACAACCTTTTAATTGATATAACAATTCTTGGATTTTGGAATCGTATTTATAAATAGACAAAGCCTTATAACCTTGTACATCAAAAGAAATAAATTGGCCTCTTATGTTTTTTAAGCAAGATGAGCAGTATCTTAAATCAGTATTTAATAAATGAGTTATAGATTTCTCTTTGTAATCTTTAAAACACAACTTACAAACTTT
Organism: Caryophanales bacterium; assembly: GCA_016280685.1. Next base: position 3,220 of record JAEEHE010000014.1, on the reverse strand, counting down.
TGTTTGCGGATTCAATTTCTCTAATGGCAATGTCCATATCTTCAGTCTTTTTGCTTGCAAGGAAAATCACCTCCCCTGTTGGAGCGTCTTTCTTTCTCCCCACACGACCAGAGATTTGTATCAAAGCGTGAGAGGAATATATCGGATGATCAGAATTAAATATCACCACTTGCAAGTTTTTGATAGTCACACCTCTTTCTAAAACCGCAGTGGTAACCAGTATCTTGTATTGGCCCTTTCTAAAAGCGTCTATGACTTCACTTCGATCTTCTTTTTGTGAATGAACGTAATTGATAGAAGAGAAGATAAACCGTAAAACATTATAGGTTTGTTCACATTGATCTATCGTAGGCGTAAAGACAAAAACAGGCTTATTTTCTAACAAAAACCTACGCAAAACCTTCATTAATCGCACATATTTTATAATTCCGCGACACAAAATAATTTGGGGAACGGGTAACGGATAACCATGAAATCTTTTATTGAGTTGCAGTATTCTTTTGCCTTTCTTTTTAAATTCTAACAACGTCTTTTCGGGAGGGGTTGCGGACATCAAAATATAATGACCTTTAACCGCACGCTTAAAGAAAGCTTCCAATACATCATTTCCGTTATAAGGGAAGGCATCAATTTCATCTAAAATAAGTAAGTCAAAGTAATTCTCATACCTAAATAATTGATGAGTGGTAAGACATATTAAATCAGCGGTTAATCTTTTTACGTGACCTCCATATACTGTACATATTTTGTTATAAACAAAGATGTTTTGAAATCTAAGACTTAGTTCTCTAATAACATCTCTTCTCGGCACCGCGAAACCGACACGTAAATTGTGTTCAATCGCATATCTAATAACATCTAAAACTATTTCTGTTTTTCCACTACCGCATACTGCGTGAACTAAAGAGTCATATCCGTTTTTATAATTATCAACCAGTTGTTTAGATAACTTTTTTTGATCGTCTGATAAATGATAAGCCAAAGAGTATTCAGCATCATTGGACTGTATATAATTATCTGGTGCCTCTTGCCCTCTAAATATTAAACACTTACGGCAATATGGTTTTCCATTTCTAACACCGATGTATTTTTGGATTGTATTCCCACAAATTGGGCATTTATAACTATTTATATTGCATCTTCTCCTTTCTTTTGTTTCAATAAAGTCAATGATTCGCATTTGGAGATCCCGTGTTGGTCTTGTGAATCATTTTTTTCTTTTTATGAACTCAATCAAGGGCTTCTCTTCCTTATCAATTTTTAATCCTTCCATAGAAAAACTACCGAGATTTCTTCTCTTGCACTTTTTGGGTGTATTGTGAACATAAGAAACTTTTATTTTTATGGGCTCAATTCTGTGTTTTAATCGTTGTCGTTTAGGGCCTGGTGAAGATGTAAAAATTAGTACGAAATAAATGTTCTTTTTATCTATTTTTTTATAAATAAAAGCAGGGTGCCCGCCATGACCATCACTATGAATATAAAATCTCCCTTTTTCTAAGTGTTTTCGGTAAATTACTTTTTTGCTCATGCTACAAAATTTAAAAAACAATAAAAAACCTCCTACTTAGTAATAGGAGGATTTCGATAGATTTGTCTTAAAAAAATTTATTTATTTTCAATATCTTTGATTAAATCAACTCTTGTTTGGTGTCTGCCGCCTTCAAATTCAGTAGATAGGAAGATATCAATTCTTCTTTTAACATCTTCGTCACTCATAAACTTAGCGCCAAAAGCGATAACGTTCGCGTCATTGTGTTGTCTCATTAATCTAGCTACATCATCGTTATAGCCAATACCACAACGAATACCTTTAACTTTATTCGCAGCGATACAGATGCCTTCACCTGATGTGCAAATTACCACACCAAAATCGCATTTGTGGTCCGCCACTAAACGAGCGACCGCTTCTCCGAACAAAGGATAATGACAAGAATCATGAGAATTTGTTCCAACATCAGTAACTTCATAACCCTTTTCTCTAAGATATTTCACCACAACTTCTTTTTGATCAAATCCACCATGGTCACTTCCAATAGCAATTCTTAACATAAACTCTATCCTCCGTTCTATTTAATTATATAAAGAAAACGCATCTTATCATAAATATCTTTATGAAAGCGATAATTTGCCCCTTCTAAATATTTGTTCATCAATTCAATTAATGGTTTCTCCATATCTTCATCAATTTCAAACGCCATTAAATAATGTTCTTTCATAACCTTATCTGCTTTAGAGAATATCTCTTCATAAAATTTAGTTGATGGAGACGCTAATAAGGCGAGGTGTGGTTCATACTTATAAACTTGTTCATCTATTTGTTTAACATTTTCAATATAGGGAGGATTACAAACTAAAACATCTAATTTGATACCTTTTTCAATTAAAGGATCCACTAAATTTCCTTGCAAAATCGTTGTTTTTTGTAAATTTGTTTTTGCTACTTCAATGGCTTCAGGAGAAATATCGGTAGCGTATATCTCGGCATTAGGAAACTCGCTTTCGATAGCGAGAGCGATAGCCCCACTACCGGTGCACACATCAGCGATTACACACTTCTCATTACTATCCATAAATCTCTTTAGATAGACAATTGTGTCCACCGTTAATTGTTCTGTTTCTTGCCTTGGTATCAATACGTATTTATTAACATTTACTCTATGCCCTAAGAAGTCAGAATAACCAAGAACATATTGAAAAGGAATTCCCTTTTTAACATCATCAACATCATTCAAAAACTTCTCGATATTTTTAACCTCTTTATCGAAGTTTAAATATAGTTTCATTCTCTCGTCGAATTCGTTTGCATCCACGAGTAAAGAAACTATCACTGATTTGTTTAGATACTTATTATTTTCTTTTAATAATTTAAAATAAACTTCTCGATTTGTTGGCATGATTATTCACCAGCCATCTTCGCTGTTTGATCGTAATGTATTAGGGCTTCAATAATTTCTTCTAAGTCACCTTCCATAACGCGATCTAATTTTTGAATAGTAAAACCAATTCTATGATCGGTCACACGATTTTGTGGATAGTTGTATGTTCTAACTTTTTCGCTTCTTTCACCAGTGCCAATCTTTAACCTTCTCTCGTTACCGATTTCCTCTTGTTGTTTAGTGAGCATATCGGTATACATTTTGGTTCTTAACATCTGCATCGCAAGTTCTTTATTTTGAATTTGTGATTTAGCGGTTTGACAGGCCACAACTGTTCCGGT
>JAEEHE010000083.1 GCA_016280685.1 Caryophanales bacterium | reverse complement strand
TTCTGGCTTATTAACCAGCGTCGGAATAGTGGGGATGTATTTCAGTGTTTTAGGCGAACCTAACTATAGTACTTACGCGACAAATGCTGAATTGCCTTTTTATATCGCACATGAGACCGCACATGGTGTAGGTGCTATGCGTGAGGATGATGCACAAATACTCGCATTATATGTATGCGCCAATAGTGCAGATCCTCTTCTCCGTTATTCCGCATATTACAACACCATTGATCGAATTATTAATGTTTTAAATTATTTAGATGACCAAAATGTCAAAAAAGAAGTGAATAGTAAGATTGATGAGAAGATTTATAAGAACTATTCATATATTTATCAACACTGGAAAGGCAAAATGTTCTTAAGAGATTTTGGAGATAAAATTAACGACTGGTATCTCAAAACATTCGGTCAGAAAAAGGGTACTTCTTCTTATGAAGATACCGAACCGCAAGTCGATCCTGGTGGAAAAGTAATATCCTTATCTTTATACCAAAAAATATATTTTGAAATATATTACAATAATAATGTTTCGGAGGGCTAAACATGGAAGAGAAAAAATTACACCATTTCCAATGTACAGTTTGTGGCTATGTCTATGAGACAGAAGATGAAGAATTACCAGATGACTTTGTCTGCCCATTATGCGGCGTTGGAAAAGACATGTTCACCAAATTAGACTAAAGAAAATAGAGATGCTCGCATCTCTTTTTTCATGTTTGGTATTTATCATTTTTTCACGAGTGATATAATTTTTAACGAAAGGAGAATTCATTATGTTGAAGAAATTAGTTTCTGAATTTGTTGCTACTATGATTTTAGTCCTCATTGGTTGCGGTGTCGCAATCGGTGTTGGCTGTGGTGATAATGCCGGTATCGTTGCTACTGCAGCGGCCTTCGGTGTTTCCATCATCGTTTTAGCTTATACTGTTGGTCAAATCTCTGGTGGTCACGCCAATCCAGCCGTCAGTTTAGCTATGGCTATTCGTGGTGACATTTCTTGGAAAGAATTTGCTTTATACTGCTGCGCACAAATTCTTGGTGCTTTAGTCGGTAGTGGAATCTTAGCTTTAATCTTCTTAGGTTTCTCAAGAGGAACAGGTGCTAACGCAGTTCAACCCGCAATTCAAGGTGTTGTTGCTGCTGCCAAGATTGATGGTGATGCTGCTAAATTCGCAGGTTTAGGCCTTGCTGTTTTAGCCGAAGTCGTCTTAACATTCTTGTTCATTCTTCTCGTTCTCGGCGCAACAAGCAAAAAAGAATTTGGTCCATTTGCTGGTTTATTAATCGGTATCGCCTTATTCGGCATCCACTTAGTTGGCATTCCATTAACCGGTACATCAGTGAACCCTGCAAGAGGTCTTTCTGCATTAGTGTTTGCAATGTTTGATGGTAAAGATGTCGGCGACAAAGCCTTAATGCTTATCGCTGCTGTCGTCGCTCCATTTATCGGTGCTGCTTTAGCAGGTATCGTTTGGAAATTACTATTTGGCAAAAAGCAAGAAGCAGAACCAGCTGCTGCTGAATAATTCTGAAAAGTAATGAAGAAAATCACTAGGCTCGCGCTTAGTGATTTTTTCTTTGCTTATATTTTCAATATATCAATTAGGACTTGAATCATCTTTTCAAATTCTTGGATGACTAGGAATTCAAATCTTCCATGATGGTTATAGCTACCTGTTCCTAAGTTAGGAGTGACGAGGCCCATCTTCGAGAATGTTGCTCCATCAGTGCCTCCTCTAATCTTAGTGGACCTTGGATTGATTCCATTCTTTCTTAATGCTTCATATGCCACTTCTTTTGGTTTGGGCATTTTTTCCACGTATGGTTTCATATTCTCATATTGTTCAGAGATCTTGTATTCGATAGAGATACCTGGATATTTTTCTAATAGTGATTTGATGCAATTTTCGATAAATAAATCGCGTTTTACAAGTTTTTCCCGGTCAAATTCCCTTAAAATCATATCCATGTGAACTTTATCTGATGTACCCGAAATGCCGTTCATATGCCAATACCCCTCATCTTCATTAGCGTCGAATGGCGTTTCTTTTGCAGGGAGCATATTGATGAATTCATTGAGTACTAATAAGGCATTGATTAATCTTCCTTTTCCTTCTCCAGGATGGACTGATACGCCTTGAATATCCATCTCAAAACCTTGAGCGTTGAAGTTCTCAAAATCAACACAAGAGATATCTGCTCCATCGATAGTGAAGGCATAATCAGCATCCATTTTTTCTAAAGAGAAGTGTTTTGGTCCTTCACCGATTTCCTCATCAACTGTGAATGCTACGGAAATATTGTGGTGTTTCACTTCCGGATGATTGTGGAAATATTCAAGTGCGTTCATGATAATTGCGATTCCTGCCTTATCATCTGCACCTAATAATGTAGTTCCATCAGTGGTGACTATGTCACAACCTTTATATTTATTCAATATAGGGAATTGTTTTGGCGATAGAGTGTAGACTTCATTGAGTTTGATATCTCCTCCATCATAGTTGTAATGGATTTGGGGATTCACATTAGTGTCTGTCACTTCTAATGCGGTATCGATATGAGCGTTAACGCCGATCTTATCTCCTTCGCCTTTTAGATGAGCGTAGACGATACCATATTCATCCATATAGGCATCATCTAAACCTAATTCCTTTAATTCTTTCACTAAAAGACGAGAGAGATTCTTTTGTTTCTCTGTCGATGGTGTAGTGCCAGTGGTATCATCCGCTTGGGTGTCAATTTTTGCGTATCTTATAAACTTGTCAATGCTCGCCATAAAGTTACCTCACTCTAATAATTATATTTCTTTTATAAGAAAACAATATCTCAAAATGCTTAAATAAGGTATAATGACTCCTATGCAAGAAGTGATTGAAATCAAACGTAAAGAATTCGTTGTTCTCGAGAAACTCGGAGAACATTCTTATAAAGTGCAAAGAAAGAATGATATCTATTTTCTTAAGAAATACGATAACAAAGAAGCTTTTAATGATTTTGTGCAAAAGCAACATCGCTTAAAGATTACCGCGATTGATATTCCGAAAGTCTATTTGTTCGATAAGAATCAAATGATCTCGGTAGTGGACTTTATCGAAGGGCCGACAATGCTCGATGAATTATTAAAAGGCGATATTAATAACGAGGAAGTTTTCCGTCTTCTTTTCCAATCCGAATGGTATATGAGAAGAGAGAAAATAAGAATTGATTTCCGTCCTGAGAATTTTAAATTTACTGGCAAAAAACTTGTCTATTTGCCGTTTAAATATACGAATTTTGAAGCAAATTATAATTTCACAATGAAAGATTTACGCTTATGGTTCCCCACAAAAGAATTTGCGGAATATATAAAAACCAAAGGCTTATCTTTTGATGAAAAGAGAATTGGCTCAGAATACGCAACCAACAAACAGATTGCTTTATATACGGTGAAATATTACATCTAAAAGATATGAAGATTACTGTTAAAGATATTGTTACTAATGTTTTGGTTGCTGCCGTATATGTTGTATTTATGATTTTGAAAAGAAGACCATCTTTCTTTGAATCAATTAGAGCGAAACAAAACTTAGAATTTAAATGGTAGGTATTGATATGGCAAAAGATTTTTATTTAGAGATTTTACACATCGATAAGCAAACAGGTGCGAGATATGGTATTTTGCACACTCCTCATGGAAATGTGGAAGTTCCGATGTTTATGCCTGTTGGTACTTTAGCCACAGTGAAATCAATATCTCCCGAAGAATTAAAAGATATGGGCGCTGGCGTGATTTTAGCCAACACATATCATTTATCAATTAGACCAGGCGAAGATATTGTTGCTAAAGCAGGTGGTCTTCATAAATTTATGAATTATGATGGACCAATCCTCACCGACAGTGGTGGTTTCCAAGTTTTCTCTTTAGCGGAAAGAAGAAAGATTACTGAAGAAGGCATCACTTTTAAGAATCACCTTAATGGTGATAAGTTATTCTTTTCCCCTGAAAGAGCGATTGAAATCGAAGAGAAATTAGGTGCGGATATCATCATGTCATTTGATGAATGTATCCCTTATCCTGCGACATATGAATATGCGAAGAAATCTACGGAAAGAACTTTAAGATGGGCGAAAAGAGGACAAGACGCCCATAAGAGAGAAGACCAAGCTTTATTCGGTATTGTACAAGGTGGAGATTATCAAGACCTTAGAGAGATGTGTGCTAAAGAATTAGCGGCTATGGATTTCCCTGGTTATTCTATCGGTGGTACATCTATCGGTGAACCCAAAGAAGTTTGTTTTAGAATGATTGATTATTCCGTGAAATATTTACCAAAGGATAAACCCAGATATTTAATGGGTGTTGGTTCTATCGATTATCTATTAGG
>JAEEHE010000082.1 GCA_016280685.1 Caryophanales bacterium | reverse complement strand
TTATGACTATCTCATCAAATATAAATTATGTCGGAAATGGTTAGCGATGAAATGGGCGCATTTCCCCGAGAATCCTGAACAGGTTAGACAAGCATTAAGACATCTAAAATATGAAGAAGCTTTGATGTTCTCTTTAAAGAATCAAATTATCAGGCAACAAAATAAATCTTTAGCGAAGATTAAAAAAGAACCGATTGATTTATCCTTATGCAAACCTTGGTTAGACACTCTACCATATTCTTTAACGGAAGACCAAAAAATAGCCGCGGAAGAAATCATCGAAGATATGAACCAAAATGGTTTGATGTATAGGTTATTACAAGGCGATGTCGGCACCGGTAAAACTTTAGTGTGTTTCACCGCTTTATATGCGAATTATATCAGAGGTGATCAAGGCGCTTTAATGGCCCCAACAGATTCTTTAGCGAGACAGCATTATGAGAACGCGAAGAAGATTTTTGCTGATACAAAATTAAGAATCGCTCTATTAATAGGCGCTACTCCAGCGAGTGAAAAGAAACAGATTTACGCTGACTTAGAAGATGGGACGATTGATTTAGTGATAGGCACTCATGCTTTATTTACTAAGAGTGTTATTTATTCTTCCCTAGGATTAGCAATCATCGATGAACAGCATCGCTTTGGTGTTAACCAAAGAATCTTATTAGCGAATAAAGGAACGCATACTGACTTATTAATGATGTCAGCGACACCAATCCCGAGAACTTTAGCTTTATCTCTATATGGTGATTTAGATATTTCTACATTAACTACCTTCCCTAATAAGAAGAGAGAAGTAAAAACCGAGATAGTGGAATCAGATGATAAAAAAATCTTTGCTTTAGTGGATAAATCTTTAAAAGAAAATCGCCAAGTTTATGTCGTTGCTCCTTTAATTGATTATCGAGAAGACGGGAGATATTCCGTTGATAAATTATATGCTAGATACGCGCTTCGCTATAAAGAAAAAGTAGGTTTATTACACGGAAACATGAAATCGAAAGAAAAAGAAGAAGTATTAGAGAAATTCTATTCCGGTGAAGTTCCTATCTTAGTGTCTACCCCAGTTATTGAAGTTGGTATCGATGTTAAACCCGCAAACTTAATGATTATTTATGATGCCTCTAACTTCGGTTTAGCATCTTTACATCAATTAAGAGGTCGTATCGGCCGTGATGGGACTTTATCGCACTGTTTATTAACTTTCGATGATGAAAGCGATGAAGAAGGAAGACAAAGATTAGAAGTTCTCACTAAAAGTGAGGATGGCTTTGTCATCGCGGAAGAGGATATGAAATTACGCGGTCCTGGTGAACTCGCAGGATTCAAACAATCTGGCATTCCTAATTTCTCATTTTTAAATGTCGTTGATGACTACAAGATTTTTGTGGTCGCTAGAGATGATGCAAAAGAGATTATGAAAAATAAGAATAATCCAGAATATCAGAAGATTATCTCTTATGCGGAAAAACAAGTTAACGAAAACTCTATAATAAAAGGCTAAGAAAACAATATTAATTGTTTATATTTCTCTTTACATGATACAATACATGTCGAGGTGTTTTATGTACAAAATAGTTGTAGATGCGATGGGTGGAGATTTAGGATCATCAGTTATCGTAGAAGCCATCATTAACTTCCTAAAAGATAATAATGATGTAGAAATCACCGCTGTCGGAAAAAAAGAAGAATTAAGTTTATTAGAAGGCAAGTGCCGTATTATCGATGCTCCAGATATCGTTCCTATGGAAGCTGGGGCTTTAGAAGTGATGCGTTTAAAGAATTCATCTATGATGGTCGCAATTAAGACCATGAAAGAAGAAGGACTTGACGCTGTGGTTTCTTGTGGATCAACCGGTGGTTTTTTAAGCGCTGCCACCATTAATTTAAAAATGATTCCCGGTGTGAAAAGAGCAGCCTTAGTTGCTCCTTTCCCCACACAAATTAAAGGTAAATACGCTGTTATCTTAGATATCGGTGCCAATAATGAAAACTCCGCGGAAGAATTAGTGCAATTCGCTTTAATGGGTAAATTATATAGTCAATCTGTTTACGGCATCGAAAAACCAAATGTTTACTTATTAAGTAATGGTGTGGAAGAAGGCAAAGGTGCTCCTGAAGTGAAAGCGGCCTATAAATTAATGAAAGATAATAACTTTGAAGGTTTTAAAGGTAATGTTGAAGCTCGATATGCTTTAAACGGTGATGCCGATGTGGTCGTCGCTGATGGATTTACCGGAAATATCTTCTTAAAAGGTAGTGAAGGCATCGCCAAAATGATGTCTAATATGATGAAGAAAGCCTTCAAGAGAAATCTCTGGTCGAAAATTGGCTATCTCCATGTGAGAAAAGGCATTAAAGAAATGTCTGAAACCATGGATTATAAGAGCACCGGAGGAGCGATGTTATTAGGTATTAACGGTAATGTCGTCAAAGCGCATGGTAGCTCTGACGCTAAGAGTTTCTATCACGCTTTAAGAGTGGCGAAGAAATTATCGGAAAATGATATTGTTAACAAGATTAAAATAGGAATTGAAAATGCCTGATTTAAATAAATTATTTAAAACTATTAATGTTAAACCGAAAGATGAATCCATCTTCCTTTTAGCGTTAACTCATCCTAGCAATAATGTCGACGCTAATACGAAACATTTCGATTATGAGAGATTAGAATATATGGGCGATGCGGTTTTAGACTACGTGTCCGCTGATTTGATATTCCATGAATTCCAAGATATGGAACCGGGTAATATGTCTAAACTCAGAAGTTATTTAGTGAAGTCTCATTCTTTATCTAATTATGCTCGTTCCATCCATTTAGCGGATTATATCATCGTCGGTCATTCCATCAGTCAAAAGCAAATCCAGCAAAGCGATAAGATTTTAGAGGATTGTTTTGAAGCTTTAATCGGTGCTATCTATATCGATCAAGGCATGAAATTTGCCTATAATTTCATTAAGAAATTCATTCTTAATGATGTAAGAAAATTCGGCAAGATAGACCTCACTGATTACAAGAGTAAATTACAAGAAGAAATGCAAGCTGAACACCGTGAAAGCGTTCATTATGTCGTGGTGTCAGAAAGCGGTCCTGCTCATGATAGAACTTATGTTGTTAATGTCTTATTTAACGATATCGTTTTAGCTAGTGGAACCGGTAAAACGAAAAAAGGCGCGGAAGAAGATGCGGCAAAGAACGCCTTAAAGAAAAGAGTTGTCTAATGGGTTTAATATCGTTTTTAAAAGAGAAATTTAAAAAGAAAGATAAAACTACCGAGCAATATTCCAAAGGAATGGAAAAATCTCGGAAGAATTTTTCTGATAAACTGAAAAATCTTTCTTTAAGATATAAAGAAGTCAATCAAGACTATTTCGATGAATTAGAACAAATCCTCATTGAAAGTGATGTTGGTATTAATTTCACTTTAAATATCATCGAAGAAGTCTTAGAAAGAAGTAAAGAAGACCATATCACCGATCCTAATAAAATTAATGAGATATTAGTCGATAGAATGTTTGTTGGTTATGCCTCTAAAGGAGATGTTTCTAACGAATTAAACTTTGCCGAAGGAATACCAACTGTTTTATTAGTTGTTGGTGTTAATGGAGTTGGTAAAACCACAACAATCGCTAAACTAGCATATCGCTATAAAAACAAAGGCAAAAAAGTTATGCTTGTCGCTGCTGACACATTTAGAGCAGGGGCTATTGAGCAATTAACTATTTGGGCTGAAAGATTAGGTATTGATATCGTTTCTGGTAAGCCTGAAGCCGATCCAGCATCCGTAGCTTATGATGGTGTAAAGAAGGCCAAAGAATTAGGTTGTGACTTTGTCATTGTTGATACTGCTGGTAGGTTACAGACAAAAGCTAACTTGATGGCGGAACTCGCGAAAATTAAGAGAGTTATTGGCAAAGAGATTGAAAATGCTCCTCAAGAAACTTTCTTAATTATCGATGCGACTACTGGACAAAATGGTGTTATCCAAGCTAAAGCCTTTGCGGAAGTTACAAATTTAACTGGTGTCGTAATCACAAAAATGGATGGAACCAGTAAAGGTGGCATAATTTTAGCCATCCGCGATGAACTGGGCGTGCCGGTTAGATTTATCGGTTTGGGCGAAAAAATGGAAGATTTACAAGAATTTGATCTTGATAAATATTTATATGGACTTTGTGTTGAGGAAGAATAATGGCCCAGAATCTTGATACATATTTAAGATATTCCGAATTGCTAAGCATCTATCAAAATCTTCTTTCGGACACACAAAGAGAAGTTTTGGAAGATTATTTTTCTTTCAATCTTTCCGTATCTGAGATCGCGGAGAATCGTCATATTTCTCGCGCAGCAGTCGAGGACGCAATTAAAAAAGGAAAGAAAAAATTAGATGATTTTGAATCTAAACTTTGTAGTTTAAGAGCTTTACAGGAAATTCATTCTTTAAAGGCAGAAACATCCGATGAAAAAATCCTCCAAAAATTAGATGAAATAGAAGGGATTATGAAACATGGCATTTGAATCCTTGAGTGATAAATTATCGTCAATTTTTAAGAAGCTTCGTGGACAAGCTAGACTCACGGAAAAGAACATGGAAGACATGCTCAAAGAAATCCGTGTCGCTTTACTAGAGGCTGATGTTAATTATAAAGTCGTTAAAGAATTCACTAATAATGTACGCGAGAAAGCTTTAGGCCAAGATGTTTTAAGTAAACTTAATCCATCACAAATGCTCGTAAAGATAGTGCATGATGAATTAGTGACATTATTAGGTAGCGATGACAGTGAAATTCACTATCAAAATAATCGTCCTACCATCATCATGATGGTTGGTTTACAAGGTTCTGGTAAGACTACCAGTGTTGGTAAGTTAGCCTATTTAATGAAAAATAAGCTTCATAAGAAAGTTTTATTAGCCGCAGGTGATATTTATCGTCCTGCCGCTATTGAACAATTAGATACTCTTGCTAAATCAGTTGGTGTTGATTTGGTTAATTTAGGAAACAAAGTTTCTCCTGTAGAAATTTCGAAAAAAGCCAAAGAAAAAGCCTTTAACGAACATTATGATGTTTTAATTATCGATACTGCTGGTCGTTTACAAATCGATGAACAGTTAATGCAAGAACTTAATGATATTAAAGACGCAGTTAATCCAGATGAGATTTTACTCTTAATTGATGCTATGGCTGGTCAAGATGCCGTTAATGTTGCCGATTCTTTTAATAAACAATTAACATTAACTGGTGCCATTATGTCTAAACTTGATGGCGATGCTAGAGGCGGCGCTGCTTTATCTATAAAGCACATGACAGGTTTTCCTATCAAATTTAGTGGTATTGGTGAAAAAGTTACTGATTTAGATATATTCCATCCAGATCGTATGGCAGACCGTATTCTCGGCATGGGCGATGTCATGACTTTGGTCGAAAAAGCCCAACAAGAGATGGATGAGAAAGAAGCGAGAAAAACCGCCAATAAGATGATGTCTGGCAAATTCGATTTAAACGATATGCTCGACAATATGAAAAAAGTGCAAAAAATGGGCTCTTTGGGAGGCCTTATGAAACTCATCCCAGGAATGCCTAAGATTTCCCCTGAACAACAAGCAGCGGCCGAGAAAGAGATGAAAAACTTTGAAGTTATTATCAATTCTATGACTCCATATGAACGTTCTAACCCAGAAGTATTCAAATATTCTCGTAAACAACGTGTTGCCTCAGGATGTGGTAAAACAATTGCTGACGTCAATAAAGTATTGAAAAAATACGAACAAATGAAAGAAATGATGAAACAAATGGAATCCTACCGCAAATCAGGCAGAATGCCTCCTGGAGGTCTTGGTGGCCTTGGCGGTTATAAGTTTTAAAAAAAGGAGCTAAGCTCCTTTTATTTTATAAATTTGTGTCCTTTTTTGATTGCATCAGTTTCCCATTTAGGAATCTCATCTTCGTTTTCTAATTCTTTAAGAAGTTTTAACTCTTCTTTAGAATATTTTCTATTCTTCAATAAATCGGGACGATATTTTTTGGTTATTTTTAGCGATTGTTTTTTTCTCCATTTATCAATTGCTTTATGATTTCCGGAATAGAGAATATCTGGTATTTTATCGCCATTATAATCAAATGGTTCTGTATATTGTGGGTATTCTAAGAGATCATCTTCGAAAGATTCTTCGACAATACTGTCTTCACTTATAGCCCCGTCAATAAGGCGAATAATGGAATCTGATATGGCCATTGCACCAATTTCTCCACCAGTAAGAATATAATCGCCGATGGAAATTTGCTCATCAACATACTTATTAACTCTTTCATCAATTCCTTCATAATGACCACATAAAAGTATCAAATCATCATGCTTTTCGAGTAAATTATGAGCTATTTTTTGATTATATTTTTTACCTCTTGGAGAGAGTAAAATAATGTGACTGTTAACCTTCTTTATATCGTTAATAGCATCGATTATCGGTTGGCACTTCATTATTAAACCGGCGCCGCCTCCTACAGGTGCGCTATCAACACGTCCGTATTTATCTAAAGTATAATCTCTAATATTAACAATTCGAATTGTAACGAGGTCTTTAGAAATCGCTCTTTTGATGATTGAATTTGTCATAAAACCATCAAACATTTCCGGAAATAATGTTAATATTGTTATATTCATAACAACCCCTCTATAACATTGATAATAATCGATTTATTATCTATATCGACACTAATAATAAATTGTTTAATAAATGGAACAAAGAAATCTTTTTGATTATTTCTTTTAACTCTCAAGGTAATCTGAGCGGGGAATTCTTCAACTTTAGAAACAATACCTAGTTCATTATTATTTTGATCGAGAATTTTACATCCTACTAAGTCCGAATAAAAGTAATAACCTACTTCTAAATCGGCAGTGTCTTTCATAACATGAATTTCATTATTTTTAAATTCATCTACTTTTTCTGGTGTATTGATGCCTTCTAACTTGACTAAATCAAATTTTCCACTAATTTTATAGGAAATTACAACATACTTTGTATGTTGGCCGGTTTTTTCATCATATAGAAAGACTCCCGCACCTTTTTTGTAACGTTTTTGTGCGTTATCTGTCGTAGAAAAAACTCTTATTGTTCCATCTATTCCAAATGGTCCGACTATTTTACCTAATGATAAGTATTCCATATTCTTTTAATAAAAAAGAGGATTAATCCTCTTTATTTTCGTCAAACGATTCAAATTTTAAGAAAACTCGACGATTTTCGCTTTTGCCTGCTATAGAAAGCACTTCTCTTAATGAGTTGGCGATGATACCATGCTTTCCAATTAAACGAGCAATGTCATTCATTTCTGCGGCAACGAGAACATTAACGTCTTTTCCGTTTTCGTCTTCAATGACACGAATTAAAACAGAATTTAGTTCCTCAACTATTGGATCGATTAGAGCACGTACAATCTTCTCGTAATCCATTACTATTCAGCTTTCTTAGCGGCTGCTTTTTTGGCAGGTGCTTTTTTCTCTGCAGGTTTCTTTTCGGCAGCTGGTTTGGCTTTGACTTTGCTTTCAGCGTGTTTCGCTAAGATACCTTTGCGGCTGAAGATAGCTTTAACGGTATCGGATGGTGTAGCACCAAGGTTTAACCATTTGCTTGCTAATTCTTCGTTGATGACAGCATTTTCAATACCTTTTTCTGGATCGAAGTAACCGATTTGTTCGATATAACGGCCATCACGGGCGAAACGACTATCAGCGGCAACGATACGGAAGAATGGGTCTTTATGACGTCCAATTCTTGTTAATCTAATTTTTACAGACATAATAATCTCCTTTTTTAACCGAGATAATATTAGTGATTTATTTATTAAGTGTCAAGCATTTTTGCTTTACATCTATTTTTTTCTTCTAAATAATCTTTTAATTATATTAAATAAATAGGAAACGTAGAAGTTGGCAGTAAGTAGAATTAAGGAAAATACGACCACTAAAACAATTCCTAATTTATCTGTTTCTAAAACCTTTAATTCTTTATCAAAGTTTTTGAATAATAAGAATATTCCTATGCCTAAAGCAATACCTAATAATGTAATAACAATATTTATAATATTGAAGAATATAATTTTCTTTGTTCTATAAGAATCTTTTTTATTTAAATAAAAGCTAGTGCATTTATAAGACATGATGATATAAAGAACAAAGCATATCACTATTGTGATGATAAAGGGAATTAATAATGCTTTATTAGTTTGATAATAAAGTGGTGAGAGTATTAAGAAAGCAATAACACCAGTAGTGGGGATTAAGAACGAGAGGAAGACCATGATGTTATCTTTGAATGTACAGAATAAGTTAGAAACAAAATTCTTTTTATCTACACTGAATTGAATAAAGTCTTCTTCGGAATTATGTGATTGTTCAATATATTGTTTTTTCTCACGTTTAGGTTTTTTCTTTGCCTTTTCCACTGATTCAACTGTAGTGGTGCCAATCTCTAAACTAGTGACCTCTTCGCCCATAACCACTTCATCAAAATCGTCTTGTTGTTCAACATTAATATCTGTATCAATTGTAGGTTTATCTACTTCGACGATTTCTTCAACCTTTTTCTCTAGTGTGATAACGAGAACATCAGAAGCTATTTTCTCTAATTCTTGTAACAAATAATCGTTATCTTTGTTACCTTGTTCGTTCAAGTCCAATATAATATAAGAAGGCGAAATTGAGCGTATTTTATTGAAAATTGCCGCGATTTTGGCGTTATTTTCTTCTTCTGTCTCAGTTGGAAGATCTCTTAAAGTAATTAATTCGTTTTGAACTTCTTTGACTTTTTCTTTCTTTTTGTCTTTGTCCACAACGAAACATAATCCGACTTTGATAAGTGAATTTACTTGTAGGAAAAAGATAGATTTTTGATTCTCTTCATTAGGATAAATTGTTATATCATCAATTTTAAAAACACCCTTATCCAAAGATTGGTCTTTAAGTTTCAAAAAATTAAACTTATATTTCTCTTCTAAAGGTATTTGATTGATCTGCCCTTTATCTAAAGAAAAGGATATTCCTTCCTTAGGAGCGGACTTTGATAAGATGATTCCATCGGTTAATTCAATCATTGATAGAATTATAGCACGAAACCAAAAAATACAATTAATTTATAAAAGTGATTGAAAAAGAATAGGGGCATTGATAATATATTAAAGCATGTTTTTAACATGATACGGGTGCTCCGCTGTCAAATGAGAATGAACACCAAGAGAAACGTTATATGAAGGAGGCTGACTTTATTATGAATAATAATTTAGTTAATGAAGTTACTGCTAGCCAATTACGTACAGACTTACCAAACTTCTCCTCAGGTGATGAAGTTAGAGTTTCTGTGAGAATTATTGAAGGCAATAAATCTCGTATTCAAAACTTCCAAGGTGTTGTTATCTGTCGTCGTGGTGGCGGTGTTAGCGAAACATTTACCGTCCGTAAGATTTCAAGTGGTATCGGTGTGGAAAGAACTTTCCCATTACATTCTCCGATTATCGCCGGCATTCAAGTTGTCCGTCGTGGTAAAGTGAGAAGAAACAAAATCACTTACATCCGTAAATTATCAGGTAAATCCGCTCGTATTAAAGAAATTCTTTAATCAAAAGGATAAAAGGACCGATTTGGTCCTTTTTTTGTGCGCTACGCATTTGCATCTATTCGTCAATACTCATATAATGAGATTATTCAATAGGGCAAATATGAAAAAGAGATTAAAAATTATCGCTTGGCCAATCATCTATTTATTACTCATCATTGCGGTGTGTATTAGTTTTGTGATGGTCTTTAGATCATATTATTACCGCTCTATATTTGTTTCTGGCTCATCTATGATGCCGACATTAAATGGCAATGTCAGCGATGTTGTCGATTTCGGATTAATCGACGATCATGATTCCGCAATTAAAAAGATTAAAAGATTCCAAATCATTACCACATATTATCCATTTACCGATTCTCATGACTATGTTGGTGGCTATGATGTAGAAAAAGGAAAAGATAATGTCATCGATCAAAACGAAGCATCTTATAAGATTAAACGTGTTTATGGTATGCCTTTTGAAACCATTAAATTTGTCGTTGATAAAGAAGAAGCTGCTATTGCTTTAGAAAAGACCGTAACAGTTTCCGACGCTTTAAATAGTGAAGAAGTGCAATATCATTGCCGTCAAGCTATCCAATTTTATGTCAAAGGACCTAATCAAGACGAATTTGTCAAACAAGAATTGAAATTCAAGAGAAGAATCAATCCTTATAAGATTGCCCAATACGATGATTATGTTTATGAACTAGGTGAAAATGAATACTGGGTTATGGGTGATAACTATAGTGCATCATCCGATTGTTTTAATAAAAAAGCACCTATTTATTATTACAATATCGTCGGTGTTTTAATCGCGATTGAAGGAACTTGCAAAATTGTCAGTGATGTGAAAATTGATTCCACTGATGATGGTACAAAAGTTTCTTATCGCTGTACAAATAAGAAATATCATTTTCCCACTTATTA
Organism: Caryophanales bacterium; assembly: GCA_016280685.1. The sequence goes on along the minus strand of JAEEHE010000082.1, from coordinate 8,456 downwards.
TTAATTATGGCGAATAATATACATTGGTTTCCGGGACATATGAGCAAAGCTCTTCGCGAAGTTGAAGAGAAAATAAAAATGATGGATGTCGTCATTGAACTTTTTGATGCTCGTGCTCCTTTATCATCGATTAACGAACAATTAGAAGAAGTTTCTAAGAACAAAAAGAAACTTTATTTAATTTCTAAATCCGACTTAGCCGACCCAGTACAAACTGATAAATGGGCAGAACATTTTAAAAACGCTAATAGTGAAGTGGTAGTGGTGAATCTTTTAAATAAGAACACTTTCGATATTATATCTAAAGCAGTTATTAAATTAGGCAAAGCCAAATGGGATAAAGATATCGCTCGTGGTATGAAACCACAACCGATTAGAACTATGATTATCGGTATCCCTAATGTCGGTAAATCTTCTTTAATCAATTTATTAGCGAAACGTAAAGCAGCGGGTGTACAAAATAGACCTGGTTATACACGTGGTGAACAATGGATTAAGGTCAACAAAGATTTCCTTTTATTAGATACTCCTGGTATTTTACCAATGAACTATGAAAACAAACAAAAAGCGGCAAATCTCGCTTTAATTGGTTCAATTCGTGAGGAAATTTTACCTAATACCGATTTAGTTATTCATCTTTTAAAATATATGAAAGAAAGATATCCAAATGCTTTAAAAGATAGATTTGGTATCGAAGAGATAAAAGATTATACAGAAACTTTAGGAATGATTGCTACAAAACGTGGTCTATTAATTTCTAATGGACAATATGATTTATTAAAAGCCGAGGCTCTTCTTTTAAAAGAATTTAAAGATGGGCTACTAGGAAGGATGACTTTAGAATGGCTCTAGACTATGAGCAGCAATTCTATAACAAAGATATTAAATTAATTGTGGGATGTGATGAAGCTGGCAGAGGCTGCCTTTTAGGCGACGTCTTTGCGGGTGCAGTAATTTTACCTCAAGACTTTTCTTGTGAATTGATTAACGATTCTAAACAATTAAGTGAAAAGCAAAGAGAAGAAGCCTTTCTTATTATTAAGGAAAAAGCAATAGCTTATGGTGTTGGTAGATGCACCGCGGAAGAAATTGATCAAATCAATATCCTTAATGCCTCTAGATTAGCGATGGAAAGAGCCATCGAGAACATGAAACACGACTTCGACATGATAATTACCGACGCGGTGAAGTTAGATAAATACGATTGTCCAAAAATCGCCTTAATCCACGGAGATGCCTTATCTCAATGTGTCGCAGCGGCATCGATTATCGCTAAAGTATCGCGTGACCATTATTGTTTAGAACTCGATAAGCAATATCCGGAATATGAAATTGCTAAGCACAAAGGATATGGAACTAAAATCCATATGGAAGCCTTAGAGAAATATGGTCCGAAAAAAGGCTTGCATCGAATGACTTATAAACCCGTTAAAAAATTTTTGACACAACAAATTAAATTATTTTAAGACAAAATACGAAAAATCCTCCTATTACTAATTAGGAGGTGTTTTTATGTCTATAGCAACAGCACGCACAAAGATTGTCGCTATCTCTATTAAATATAACGGCAATTGGAACAAGATTTATCGAGCGATATGTCGACATGAAGAAGTAGAAGAAGAATATATTGAAAAAGCCGAAACTTTAAAATGTGAAACTTTAACTCTTGTCGATAGTGATTACCCAGAACATTTAAAGAATATTAAGGATCCACCGATCGTTCTTTATTATTATGGAGACCGTAATTTATTATTAAATCCTTTTAAGAATATATCGGTAGTGGGGTCTAGAGATCATTCCGAATATGGAGGTAATGTCACTACAGATATCGTCAGTGACTTAGCTATTAGGGGATATACAATTGTTTCTGGTTTAGCCTTAGGAATTGATTCTTTAGCGCATGAAGCAGCAATTGATGCGGGTGGAAAAACTATTGCTGTATTACCTGGTGGCATCGATTATTGTTATCCGCAATCGCATAAAAAGTTATATGAATTAATTAAGAAGGAACATGTATTAGTGAGTGAGATACCTTTTGATACAGTTCCTGAGCAGTTTTCTTTTCCTATTAGAAATAGAATAATTGCTGGATTAAGTAAAACTCTTTTAGTAACTGAAGCAAAACCATTATCAGGAAGTCTAACTACTGTGTTGTTAGCTTTAGAAGGAAATACTGATGTGATGTGCATTCCTCATCCTGTCGGGTCGAATTCAGAGTGTAATCGTCTCATTATGACTGGAGCTTTTTTGGTGGAAAATGCCGACGATGTAGTGGACCAAATGGCGAAATATTAAACGAAAAATTTCTTAAATAAATTATCTTTTTATTTAATAGATGAAGTTTGATTTTTGCTTATTGACATTCCTTATTTTAGTAACGATAATTGACTGCGACAAAAGGATGAATTGATGAAATTAGTAATTGTTGAATCTCCCACAAAATGTACGACTATTAAGAGATACTTAGGCGAAAATTACCGTGTTGAAGCCTCTCTAGGTCACGTAAGAGACCTAGCGACAAGCGGTAAAGGAGGCCTCGGTGTCGATGTGGAAAACAACTTCGCGCCCACGTATATAATAAATAAAGATAAAGAAGGAGTAGTCGGAAAATTACGTTCCGCTGCTAAAGAAGCTGATGAAGTTATTTTAGCAACCGACCCTGATAGAGAAGGGGAAGCCATCGCTTGGCATTTAGCGGAAGTTTTAAATTTGGATGTCGCTAACACCAAGAGATTAGAATTCCACGAGATTACTCGTGATTCCATTACAGAAGCGATGAAGCATCCACGTCATATCGATGGTGCTTTAGTGGCCTCCCAAGAAACTAGAAGAATCGTGGACCGTATCATCGGTTTTAAACTTTCCACTTTACTCTATAAAAAGATGCATTCCCGTTCCGCTGGTAGAGTGCAATCCGCAACCTTAAAATTAATTGCGGATCACGATAAAGAAATCGATGCTTTTATTCCGGAAGAATTCTGGAATATCTTAGTAAGCGCAGCGATAAATAAAAAAGAATTTCCTTTAATTTTCTTAGGTAAAAATGGTAAGAATGAATCTGTTAAAAATAAAGAACAAGCTGATGAAATTCTTAGCAAAATCCCCACAAATCTAAAAATTATCTCCGTAAATCGCGAATATCGCTTCAAAGAAAGCAAAGATCCTTTCACAACTTCTACCATGCAACAAGAAGCTTTTGCGCGTTTGAAATTCAAAACCGATAAAACACAACGCGAAGCTCAAAAGTTATATGAAGGTATCAATGTCGGTGGTGAGCATGTTGGTTTAATCACCTATATGCGTACCGATTCGACTAGATTATCTGAAACCTATATCGCTAAAGCTCAAGCTTATATTATTGAGAAGTTTGGACAAGAATATTTGGGTGCGGTTAAGAAGACCAAAAAAAGTGAATTAGCGCAGGATGCACACGAAGCTATTAGGCCGACTTCTAACCATCGTACACCCGAATCGGTAAGACAGTATTTGACTCCTGATCAATTTAAACTTTATAAATTAATTTATAATCGTACTTTATCCAGTATGATGAAACCGAAAAAAGAAGAAGTTATGGTCATCACTTTAGAAGGTGGTGGATATCGCTTCAAACTTGAACTTGGACACACTGTATTTCCTGGTTATGAAATCATTTATAGTGAACCCGATGATCCTAAAGATTATAGCGGTAAATTCCCTGAGATTAATGAAGGTGATTTAGTTCCTGTTACCAAAAAAGAAGGCGAACAAAAATTCACCCAACCACCCGCAAGATATTCTGAAGCTAAATTAGTTAAACTTATGGAAGAAGTGGGTATTGGCCGTCCTTCAACATATGCTTCCACAATTAAGATTCTTAAAGAGCGTAAATATGTCGATGATGTCTCAGGCATTTTAACTAGCACGGAACAAGGTAAGAGAACCGCTCACGTGTTGGATAAATATTTCCCAGAAATCGTCGATGCGAAATATACCGCACAAATGGAAGAAAAACTCGATAATGTGCAAGCAGGTGCGAAATCTAGAAATGATATTTTATCGACATTCTATGATAGTTTTTCAGAGCAATTAGAACATGCAAAAAAGATTATGTATGAAGATGATCCGATCGTTGTTGAGGGTGAGTTCTGTCCTGATTGTGGAGCGCCACTCATCTATAAAGATGGTGTTAATGGTAGATTTATCGGTTGTAGTAGATTCCCGGCTTGCCGCTATGTGAAAAAAGAGCAAAAAGCGGGAGTGGCGGAAGAGACCGGAGATATTTGTCCACAATGTGGTAAACCATTAGTGAAAAGAAAAGACAAAAAGGGAAGAACCTTTGTAGCTTGTTCCGGGTATCCACACTGTCACTATGTCGTTGATACACCTAAGGAAATTGTCCCTGTTAAACCATGCCCAAAATGTGATGGCAGTTTAATAAGAAAAAGAGGCAAATATGGTTACTTCTTAGCCTGTAGTAATTTCCCACAATGTAACTACATGGAAAAAATCACAAAAAAGAAACGGAAATAATTTCCGTTTTTTATTTATATAATTTACAATAGTGTCATGAATAGGCAAACCAAAGAGTTTTTAGATCATCTTCAATACGAAAGAAACTATAGTGACAAGACTATCGAGAACTATCAAAGAGATATCGAAAAGTTTTTTAATTTCATCAATAAAGAAGGAATCTTGATGGATGAAGTTGATTTAGTTGTTATCAGAAATTTCTTAACCGATGAACTCAATAGTGGTGTTGGTAAAAGGTCATGTAAAAGAAGACTATCTTCCTTAAAACATTTTTATCAATATATGGTCGATGAAAAGATTCTCAAAGAAAATCCCTTTATTTTTGTGGACAGTCCTAAAGTTGATAAGACCTATCCAAGAACTTTATATCGTGACCAAATACAAGAAATATTAACCAATAATGCGAAGAGAACCGATTCTTTAGCGGAAAGAGATCAAGCCATTCTTTCCTTGCTATATTATTGTGGACTTCGTGCTGCGGAATTAGTGAAACTCAATGTCCAAGATATTAATTTCCGCAATCGCGTTGTGCGAGTGATGGGCAAGGGAAGAAAAGAGAGATTAGTGCCTTTCACTGATGAATGCAAAGACGCTGTTCAAAAATATATCGATAATTCACGTAAGGTGTTATTGAGTAAGAAAAAAATACCAACCGCTAAACTATTTATATCCGATCATGGACAAGTTGAATTAGATAAAGAACCGGTTATGACTACGAGAGGATTAGAATATATCCTTGACCAAATTGAAGAAAAAACTGGGACATTTGTCGGTCTTCATCCCCATATTTTAAGGCATAGTTTTGCCACCCATTTATTAGAAAATGGTGCTGATTTGCGCGTTATTCAGGAATTATTAGGCCATGCATCGATTAATGCGACACAAGTCTATACCCATGTCTCTGCGGAAGCGATGAAACAAACCTATATTGATGCCTTCCCGAGAGCGAGAAAAAAAGAGGAAGATAAATAATCCCTTGTCATAGACAAAGGGTTTTGATAGAATATCTAACGCTGTGAATATTCACAGACTACACACACTGCGGATTGAACTCCCGTTGTGCCTAATGATAGGTAGGTGAGTTCTTAGAAACAGTGGAGGACAAACATAAGGAGGCTCAAAAAATGAGTGAAGAAGAAAAAGTCGTCGCTCCCGTAGAAGAAGCGGCCCCTGCTACCAATGAAATGGAAGCAGTTATGCATGATCCTGATGCACCAGTCATCACAATGAAGAAATTGTTAGAAGCTGGTTCACATTTCGGTCATCAAACACGCAGATGGAACCCCAAGATGAAAAAATACATCTATGGTGCTCGTAATGGTGTTTACATTCTCGACTTACAACAAACAGTCGATCTCGTGGCAGTTGCTTATAAGGCCATGAAAGAAATCGTTGATAATGGTGGTAAAGTCTTATTTGTCGGTACAAAGAGACAATGCCAAGAAGCGGTTCAAGCAGAAGCTTTACGTTCCGGTTCATTCTATATCAACAACCGTTGGTTAGGCGGTACATTAACTAACTTCAAAACCATCCAAACTCGTATTAGATACTTAAAAGAACTCGAAAGAAGAGAAGAAGATGGCGAATTAGATTTATTACCAAAACAAGAAGCCGCTCAACTTCGTAAAGAAAAAGAAAAATTATCCAAGAACTTAGAAGGTATCAAGGAAATGAGAAAAATTCCTAACGCCTTATTCGTCGTGGATCCTCGCGTTGAACATAACGCTGTTGCCGAAGCTCGTAAATTAAATATTCCTGTGTTCGGTATTATCGATACAAATAGTGATCCAGATGTCGTTGACTATGTCATTCCTGCCAACGATGATGCTATCCGTTCCGTCAGCTTAATCTTAGCGGTTATCGCTGATGCTATCGTGGAAAGCAAAGGTGGATTACCAGTGGTCGCATATCTCAAGGATGAAGGCGAATCCGTCACCATGAAAGATGTCATTCGTCAAACCGAAAAAGAGAATGCTGAAAAATTAGAAAGAATCAGAGCGGAAAGACGTGCTCGTCAAGAAGCTTATGAACGTGAACAAGCTGAGAGAGAAGCTGCTAGAGCGGCCGCCAATGGCGAAGAACCAAAAAGAGCTAGCAGAAAACCTGCTCAACGCAAAAAACCAGAGCCTAAAGAAGAAGCTCCAAAAACCGAAGAAGTCGTGGAAGGAGAAACCAAATAATGGCAGAAGGAAATTTAATTGAATTAATTAAAGAATTACGTGAAAGAACCGGTGCTGGTTTAATGGATTGCAAAGGTGCTTTATTAGCCAACGATTGCGATTTAGACAAAGCTTCCGATTACTTACGTGAAAAAGGCTTAGCCAAGGCTGCTAAAAAAGCTGGCCGTATCGCCGCTGAAGGTTTGGCAATTGCTAAGACTTGTGAAAAATGTGGTTCCGTCGTCGTCTTAGAAGTTAACTGTGAGACCGACTTCGTTGCCAAAGGTGATGCTTTCCGTACATTAGTGGACAATGTTGCTGAAGTCATCTTAAAGAATAGACCTGCTAACGTGGAAGAAGCGAAAGAATTAACATCTGAATTATTCGCTGATGCCACCGTTAAGATGGGTGAAAAATTCGATTTAAGAAGATTCGTCGTCATTGATTCTAAAGATGCCGCTTACATCGCAAGTTACATCCATATGGGTGGTAAAATCGCTGTTGCTGTCGCTTTAGATAAAGAAGATGCCGAATTAGGTAAAGGCTTAGCAATGCACATTGCTGCTAATAACCCACAATATTTATCTTTAGAAGAAGTTGGCGAAGATGAAATCGCTCACGAAAAAGGCGTCCAAATGGAAGCTGCTAAGAACGATCCTAAACTCGCTAACAAGCCTGCAGAAATGCTCGCTAAAATTATCGATGCTAAAGTTACCAAATACTATTCTGAAATGGTCCTTGGTTCTCAACCATACTTACTCGATGATTCCAAGACTGTTGACCAAGTCTTAAAAGAAAAAGGCGTTAAAGTTTTGAAGTTCGTCCGTTACCAAGTTGGTGAAGGTATCGAAAAACGTAAAGATGATTTCGCAAGCGAAGTCATGAGCCAAATGAAATAATTTATAAGGAACACATTTTGTGTTCCTTTTTTCTATAGTGGAGGGATTATGTATAAAAGAGTTTTACTAAAATTAAGCGGTGAAGCATTAAAAGATGAAACCGCTTTACAAGTATTAAATGTCGATGCTGTTAAGCAGATGGCATTGACGATAAAATCCTTACATGATCAAGGTATTCAAATTGGTATTGTCATCGGTGGTGGCAATATTTGGAGAGGCAAATTAGCGGAAGGTATCGGTATCGAAAGAGTCCCTGCGGACTATATGGGAATGCTCGCAACAGTGATTAATGCGGCAGCCATGTCTAGCGCCTTAAAAAATATCGGTGTTAATTCTATCGTTTTCTCTGCCTTACCGGAAGTTGACCCCATTAGTGTAACCTACTCAAAAGAGGCCGCTATCAAAGCTATGAACGAAAGAAAAGTCGTTTTCTTTGCTGGTGGAATAGGAAAACCATATTTCACCACTGATACGGCAGCAACCTTAAGAGCGATAGAAACAAACTGTGATGCCATCTTAATGGGCAAGAATGGTGTTGATGGTTTATATGACAAAGATCCTATTCAGAATCCTGATGCGAAATTTATTCCCGAAATCACATATGATGAGATTTTGAAGAATAAACTTCAAATTATGGACTTAACTGCTGTAGAATTAATAAAGGACAAAGACATTGAAATTCGTATTTTCTCAATGTCAGATTCACATAATTTCATTAGGGTAGCGATGGGAGAAAACATCGGTACCATTTGTAAAAAAGGAGAATAATTATGGATGAAATCGCATTAGATGCACAAGGTAGAATGAACAAATCCATCGATTCACTTCGCCAAACTTTAGCGACTTTAAGAACTGGTCGTGCTTCCCCTGCTATCTTAGCGGGTATCGA
>JAEEHE010000081.1 GCA_016280685.1 Caryophanales bacterium | reverse complement strand
GTCATAGAAAGCGGTATCAGAAAAAGCATCGGCGCCAATGTGTGATAACGCTTTGTTCCAAACAAACTTTTTAATGCCACGACAGCCATAGAATGCTCTTTCACCAACTGTATCAACATACTTAGTGAAGGTAACGGATTGAATCTCGTTATGGCCATTAAAAGCTTCTGGGGCAATAGCGGTAACTTTATATCCTTTAACTTTCTCAGGAATACGGAAATTCTTGGGATATTTAGTATTAGGATCGAGTTTATATAAAGTCAATGTGGGGGTGGGGGCATTCTTATCGTTGACGTCAACAGGAGTGAAATAGAATTGCACATTCTTCAAATAATCCATGTCTTGTAACCAAAGGTTAGAAGCGACGACGGCGAATGTCGCAATGCCCGCTAAAAGAACACCTAAAATAGGAAGTCCAATAATATAATTTCTCTTTTTAGGAGATAGACGTCTTTGCGACTCTGGAATGGTATCGTCAAAAACATCAGCACCTAAATCTTGTATGTCACGTGCCATTATTGATTACCTCCTAATCTTTCTAATTCTTTTGTATATGCTTCTAATTCAGGGGTGTTGCAGCGGACAAAATGACCGGGTTCAATTTCCACTAATTTAGGAGCGTCACTTTTTACATAATGATGTAATTCGTGGGGGTTATACACGACAATTTTCTTTTTTCTTTCAATATGTGGGTCAGGAATTGGGACCGCAGAAAGTAAAGATTTTGTGTATGGATGTAAGGGTGCTTCGAATAATCTATTCGCTTCGGCAATTTCCACAATATGGCCAGCATAAATGACAGCGATACGATCGGAAATGTATTTAACGACTGATAAGTCATGAGCGATAAACAAGACGGTTAAATTTCTTTCTTGTTGGAACTCTTTAATTAAATTTAATACTTGCGCACGAATAGAAACGTCTAACGCGGAAATAGGTTCGTCAGCAATAATGAATTCAGGATCCATAATCATTGCACGAGCAATACCAATTCTTTGACGTTGACCGCCAGAGAATTCGTGAGGATAACGAGTTAAATATTCGGGACGTAATCCCACTCTTTCCATCATTTTGGTAACTTTTTCTAAACGATCATTTTCATCTTTATAAAGATGGAAAGCTCTTAAACCTTCTGAAACGATATAGTCGATATTAGCACGATCGTTTAAGGAATCACCTGGATCTTGGAAAATCATTTGCATTTTAGTTTTTAACAAACGCTCATTTTCCTTAGGAATTTTACCAGAGATAGGAACATTGTTATAAGTGACAAGTCCACCACTGACTTTATTAATTCTAATTAAGGCACGACCAATCGTGGTCTTACCGGAACCAGATTCACCAACTAAGCCGAGAATCTCACCACGTTTAATATCTAAATCGAGGTGATTAATAATAACTCTTTCAATAGAGCCAATTTTAAAGGCCACACGCATGTCTCTCATCTTGACGATAATATCATCGTCTTCAGGATGACTTAAACGACCTTTTTCAAAGACATCGAGTGTTTTCTTTTCTTCAGATTCCACTGATTTAGAGGGGTTTTGCAGCTTTAATTCTTCATCATTCATTGTCTAAACCCTCCTGTCTCTTTAATTCTTTGGCCGCTGTTTTCATGCGGTTATGAAGGTCTTCAATAACCTTTGGTTTTTGTACTTTGGGTGCTCTTGGGTCTAATAACCAGGTTTTCGCACAATGGGTAGGCGAAATTTGGAACATCGGTGGTTCTTTTAAGAAATCGATATTCATCGCATATTCATTACGAGGTGCAAAAGCATCGCCGATAATTTCCGAAGAGAATGAAGGTGGATTGCCTTTAATGTAACTTAAAGGTTCTTCTTTGGTTCCTAATTGTGGCAAGGAACATAATAGCGCCCATGTATATGGATGAGCGGGACGATAGAAAATATCTTCCGCTGTACCATATTCCACGATTTGTCCACCATACATAACGGCGATTCTATCGGCAATATTAGCCACAACACCTAAGTCGTGAGTAATAAAGATAGTTGTCCAATGGTATTCTTCTTGTAATTCCTTAATTAAGGAAAGAATTTGTGCTTGGACAGTAACGTCTAAAGCAGTTGTTGGTTCGTCACAAATTAAGATTTCAGGACGACAGGCAAGAGCAATAGCAATGACCACTCTTTGTCTCATACCACCAGAATATTGGAAAGGATAATCACTATAACGTCTTTCAGCGTTAGGAATATGGACCTTCTTTAATAATCTAATGGCTTCTTCTTTAGCTTCTTTATGAGACAAGCCATGGTGTAAACGTAAGACTTCACTAATTTGGAATCCAATAGTTAATAAAGGATTTAAGGAAGTCATCGGGTCTTGGAAAATGGTGGCAATCTTTTTACCTCTAATAGGTTGCCATTCTTTATTAGTGGTATATTGAGCGATATCTTCACCATGGAAATAAATGTGACCATTAGTGACACGACCATTGCTATCTAACATACCAGTGAATGTTTTAGTGGTAACCGATTTACCAGAGCCAGATTCACCAACGATAGCTAATGTTTCGCCTTTATATACTTTTAAATCAATGTTACGAATAACATTAATTTTCTTTCCACGAACCACGAAGCCCACAGAAAGGTTTTTCACATCAAGAACCACTTCTGGGGTGGTTTGTTTGGAGGCATTCATTTCAGGTACATTTTTTCTTTCTTCATCTACCATAAAAGAAACCTCCTAACGATGGCTCTTCGGATCTGTGGCATCCGCTAAAGCTAAGCCCAGATAGAAGAAACATACTGTCAAAGGCGCCATTACCATCATCGGCGCTAGTATCAAGTAGGGATGCTGCATCCAGTTTAACGATCTACAAACACTAGTTAAAACTTGGCCCAATGTAATTTCATTGTGGCTGGAGTAGAACGATAAATTGAAGTAGGCAAGACCAACCTCCGAAGAAATCGCTTCTGGAATAGCGGTAGAAACGACGGTGATGATAACGCTTACCAAATATGGTAATAAGTTATGGGTAATCATCGTCATAGAAGAACTACCTAAAGTTTGAGAAGCAATATTGTATTCACGATTTCTAATAATAATGATTTGGTTACGAATGAAGCCCGCTAAGCCAACCCAACCTAAGGCGGTTAATAACAAGATTAACGTCCAGAAATTTCGCGGTAAGAAATTCATCAAAAGAATATCTAATAACAAAGTAGGAATGTTATTGACGAAATTACGGAATTCAATAAGGATTGGATCTAACCAACGGAAATAGCCCCATAAGGAACCCATAATAATACCGACCACGGTATCGATCAAAGCAACGATTGTACCTAAAATAAGGGACAATTGCGCACCTTTCCATACGATATACCACAAATCTGATCCTCTAAATGCGAGGGTATTTTGGGAATCACTATATGGATAATAGACACCAAACCAGTGTTCGGAATTAGGCCCTATCAACTCAGTCCAGTGATATTCACTTTGGACATAAGCAATGCCACTCTTTACGAGAGGTGGATAATTTCTCATCAAAGGACCAAAGATGGTGAAGAAGATTAGCAATCCAAGGATTACCAAACAAATGATAACCAAAGGATTCTTAAACAAATGTTTAAATGTTAATCTCCAATAGGAATAAGGAGTGGAATCAAGTCTTTCGATTCTTTCATCACTAGTGCCGACGACTTTAAATAAATCATCGATATTTTCAGGAATGGTTTCTGAAACATCTTTGGCACCTGCTAAACGAGGGTCATCATCAATAACTTGGAACAAGCTATTGATTTTCTCTTCTTTTTTATTTTTCTTAGCCATAACTCCCCTCCTTTCCTATGCTTCAAAGCTGATACGAGGATCAACTGCAGCGGTGACGATATCACCAAATAAATAAGATAAAACAGAAAGCATCGCAGAGAATAAGATGATGCCTTGAATAAGCCAAACGTTAACCGTTCCTTGAGCGGCCATCAAAGCATTTCCGATTCCGGGAATGCCATACATGTTTTCAATAAAGTATGAACCAAGCAAGGCACCAATAACCGCGCTTGGGAATGTTCTAACTAATGGGACAACAGCATTACGCAAAATATGAATTGTCATAATGCGGTTTTCTTTTAAACCTTTACTACGTGCGAATTTGACATAGTCACCATTAAATTCATCAACCATGTAACGTCTTACCCATAAGCCAATACCAGACATACCGGTAATACCCATAGTAAGAATTGCAGGGAGATAAGATGAAATATTGGTGGAATCATATTGGAATGGTAGTTTGAATAAATTACACAAAATAGCCATCCAAATATAGTAATAAGCGACACCAGGAATGGCGTCGATAATCATAATGTAGCCTTTGCCAATACGGTCAAAGACACCATTTTGATATTTGGCCATTAAGATACCAAATGGGTAGCCTAATGCCAATTCGATAATAACGGCAAAAATACCAATTTTGAAGGACACAGCCGCTCTGCTCAGTAAGTAGTCAGTAACGAGATATCCATCAGGAACATTTGTTAATTTATAAATACGACCAAGATCAAATACTACTGTACGACAGCTAGAGATGACACCTTTGGTTTCTAAAACGCCATCAATTGTAACAGCGTTATATTCAGTTAAACAAACGAGTTTAGGGAAGGGGATAACAGAATAGAAGAATCTTAATAATTGTTCAAAATATGAACCGCTTAAGCCCATGGCTTCTTTCCAAGATGAGCATTGCATGTCATATAAAGAAGGATTTTTCATCTTAATACTTCCGAAAATCTCACCACATGTATTATCCGCGGGTTTGGCGGCACGAATGAGGAAGAAAGTGACCAACATTGCTAAAGCAATGGAAATTAAAGATGAAAGGACTCTTTTGATAGAATAATGCAATAAAGGATTGGCAAATATTCTCTGCATCGCGATGGTGTTGCCGAATAGTACTTTTCTTTTGACAAGCTTGGAAAACACAATAAAAACTACGATTAGAAATATGATACCGTAGCCTATAATGTACGTTGCCATAAAAGCCCTCCTTTAGACACTAAATTAGGGTCGGAGGTTTTTGCCTCCGGAGCCCTAATTAAAATTATTTCGATGATTAGAAGAATAATTGACTAATCGTCATAGAACGAATAAGCGCTATGAGCTTCGGTGAAATCTTTCTTAGCTTGATTATATTCCGCACGAATAGCATTACGCTCTTCTCTGGTTAATGGTTCTTCTAAGACCCACATACCAGACATACGTTCATTGGATAAACCGTAGTTAGAAGATGGAACTTCATAACCAGCAGCTTTACTAACGGATAATGACCAACCTTGACCATAGTTAACTTGTGGTTTATAGAAGTTCAATTCGTTAATTAACATATATTCAGCTTCAGCGAAGTGTTGGTAACGATTTGTTAAGTTTTCAGTTTCCACAGCGCCTAAGTCGACGAGGTCGGAATATGCTTTTAATAAATCGACTGGTTCGTTAAGAGTTAAGGAACCGAGTTCGCCAGAAGTTGTATAGTTATCCACTCTTTCATCATCAATCCATGGGAAGATGGACTTCCAGTCGCCACCTTTCTTGTAGGTAGCTAAGAAGGTCAATGGATCGCCATAG
>JAEEHE010000080.1 GCA_016280685.1 Caryophanales bacterium | reverse complement strand
CGTTTCGGTATTACCGAAAAATTACATTTCTACGACCAGGATGAAGTGGTGCAAATCGTCAAGAGAACCGCGCGAGTTTTTAATACGGAAATTACGGAAAAAGCCGCGGTGGAAATCGCGAAGAGAAGTCGTGGCACTCCCCGTATCGCAAATCGTTTATTTAGAAGAGTGAGAGACTTCGCGAACTTCAAAGGGAAAGATGATATTAATGAATATGATGCCTTGGAAGCACTTAATGCTTTAAAGGTTGATGAAATCGGTTTAGATGATGTCGACATTCGTTATCTCAAAACTCTTATTGAAAGATTTAGAGGTGGACCCGTTGGCTTAGATACTTTAGCTAATGCGATTGGGGAAGAGATTATGAACTTAGAAGATGTCTATGAACCATATCTATTGCAGATTGGTTTTATCGATAGAACTCCTCGTGGAAGAGTAGCTAACGATAAAGCTTATAAACATCTCCATATTACACATCAAGGAACATTATTCTAAAAAAGACCATTTATAAATGGTTTTTTTCTTATATATGCATACGTGTGCGCATTTATTTATTGAAAACTAGTTTCATTTGGTATATTGTTATTCATAGCGCGTAAGCGTGTGTGTATTTTTCTATATGTAGGAGGAAGAAATATGAGAAGATTGTGGTCATACATTATCTTAGCAGGCACATCTTTAGTCCTTATGGGCTCAACATTTGCTAATGTTTTTAAGAATAGTACCTCAAATATCGAATATTCCGATGGACGCGAATTAGTATTTCGCATTTCTGAAAAAGATGAAAGTGAATTAATCGAAAAGACCGAAAGCGGTGAAACCCCCGCTCAAATAGTTTCTAAATCCATGATTGAACGTTTGGATTCTATGAAAGTCACAAATTATGAAGTCGCTACCGAAAGTTACGACACAGTGAAAGTGACTCTTAAGCAAGAAACTGATGAAAATTATGGTAATATCCAAACCCTTATGACCTTTGACGGATCATTAGCTCTTTCCTCCAAGAAGAATGATTTCCGTGTCAATAGTGATGAAACTGAAAAATTCATTACTGGCAAGGCCTATATGGAAACCAAAAACAATTATCCAACAGTTAACATCCCTGTTGGTGATCACTTCAAAGAAATCTATGATATCGTCAAACAATATAAAGAAGATGACGATACTTCCGCTGCCGAAAGCCAAACCACCGGTGAAGGTGAAGAAGCAGAAACTACATATACATACAATTTATATTTGTGGCATGACTACGAAGATGGTAATACTTATGAACAAACCCAAAGCGGTAATGAAGATTACGATCCACGTGTTGCCAATAAAATCTTCATGAGATTCGACGTTGGCGAATTAACCACCTTAGAAGATGAAGGTAAAGAAATCGATAAATTAACTGCTTACGTTAATATTCAAGATGCTAACAATGACTCCAAATATGAAGCTAGCGATGTGAGAAAAGCATTTGCTACCGCGAATTATTTCGTCGCCTTAATCAATAGTGGCGCTTTAGATTATAAAGTCACATTCTTATATTCCCACTCCGTTAGTGCGATGAGCGAAGCATTATTAACTACCGAAGGTAATCTCCAATGGTCCTTCACCTTAAGAGCTACCTTAGTGTGTATCGTTATTATCGCCTTATTATTAGCGGTCTTCTATCGTTTAGGTGCCTTAGCAGTAGCGACCTTAACCTTAGGTTCTGTCTACGCTGGTGTGGCTAGTATCATCTTATTCACTGCAGAATTTAATGCGGCTGGTGTTATCGCCTTATGTGCTGTCGCGATTGCTTCCTTAGCATGTGGTGTTATCCAATTAACCAAATTAAAAGAAGAAGCTTATCGTGGTCGTTCCTTAAAGAAAGCCAATTCTGAATCTACCAAAAAGGCTTTATTGCCAATTGTTGATATTAACGTGGTCTTAATCATCATGGGCATCTTTGCTTATATCTTCGGTGGTGCTTTAATGAGAACCTTCGCTATTATCTCCGTTATCGGTGGTTTAGTGTCCTTAATTCTCAATGTCTTAGGCTTAAGAGGCATGATGTGGTTAGCGACAAATACTACCAAATTACAAGGCAAATACGAAGTATTCGGTATTGATAGCAAGAATGTTCCTAATGTTTTGAATGAAGAAAAGCAAACATTCTATGGCTCCTATGCGAATAAAGACTTCACTGCGAAGAAGAAACCAGTTGCGATTATCAGTGGTTTATTATTAGTTGCTGGTATCGCTGGTATGATCGTCTTCGGTACCTTAAATAAAGGTGTTGTCTATAACAATGGTGGTACCACATTAAATAGTGAAATCTTCATTGAAACAAATAATAAAAATACCGTTGTCACAGAAGCGATGGTGAGAGAAGTCTTAAGTCATACATATACCTATGAAAAAGAGGAATCCAAAGCTAAAGCTTTAAGTGATAATATCAGCGATATTTTATACGAAACAAGAGAAGATTATGGTGAAGATAAAGATGACACCATCACCTATACCTATTACACCATTAAATTAAATAACAAATTAGATAATAGTAAAATTCAAGGTTACTATGTTGAACTCGATGAAGAAGGAAAAGAAATCAGCCGTACTTATAGCGCTGATTATGAAAACGGTGTTTCAGAATTATTAACCGAAACATTGAAATTAGAAGATCCAGATATCACCGCCGATATCAAGGTCGGTAACTTAGTCAGTACTCAACAACCAGAATTCGCTCCTGTCTTCTGGGGAACCATCGTCGGTATCGCTGTCAGCGCCTTCTATCTCTTACTCAGATATCGTTTAACTCGTGGTTTAGTCTCATTCATCGTTCCAGCGGGAATTACCACTGCAGTGGCAGGCTTCTTCGCTTATACACGCTTAGCCGTCACCAATTACGCAGTCGTGACTTTACCATTAGTAGCGGTCTTCGCCTTATTCGTGGCTATCATCTTCATGAATAAAGAAAGGGAACTCGTCTTAGAAGATAAGAATCGTGATAATTCTATTGAAAATAGAAAAGCGATTATGGTTCGCGCGACATCCTTATCTTATTCCCCAATCTTATTAGCCTCCTTCTTAGCGATTTATATCGGTATCAATTTCTTCGGATTTGGTCCCGCTAGAAGCGCATGGTTATATCTCATCTTTGTGGTCGGTGTCTTAGCGACTATCTTCGTCTCCACGACATTATTCGGCCCCTTATCACATTTATTCTTCCGTTTGTTCTCTAAAGTTAATCTCGATAAATTAACAAGCAAATTCAAACGTAAAAAGAGAAAGAAAGTCGTTAGCACTCCACGTAGTGCCGAACCAGAAGAAAGAACCTTCATCGGTATTAACGACTAAAAAACAAAGGCTACCAATCGGTGGCCTTTATTCAATGTTATTTTATGAAAGATACATTATTTGAAAGACTATTAGAATATTTCCATATTAACGAAGAAGATTATGAAAAATTAATTGCCCCGGTGACAGTTGATAATTTTAGTAGTGGGCATCATTTTGACGATATGGAAAAAGCGGTCGCTATCGCAAAAGAAGCAATCGCTAATAAAGATAAAATCTTTATCTATGGCGATTATGATGCAGATGGTATCATGTCGACATCTATCGTCGTAAAGTCTTTCTTATTATTAGGCATAATCCCTTCTTTCTACATTCCTAACCGTTATAACGATGGTTATGGCATTACTTTAGCAAAAGCTAAAGATATGGTTCATGATGGCGTGAAATTAGTCATTACTGTCGATAATGGCATCTCCGCTTTTGAACCGATTAAATATTTGAAAGATAATGATGTCAAAGTTTTAATCTTAGATCATCATACCGTACAAGATGAAGTGCCAAAGGCAGATGCGATACTCCATCCCACCTATTCACATTTTGGTAATATCGCTTCTAGCGCCGGATTTGTTTCCTTTATGTTCTCTTGGGCATTATTAGGATATTTCAATAAATACCTCGCTACTTTAGCCTCTATTTCTTTAATTAGTGACATGATGCCTTTATTAGACTACAATCGTAACTTTTTAAGACTCGTATTTAAGAATTATCGAGATGGTGAATTTTATACGATTGATCAACTAAAAGAAGGTCTTCCTTTTGATGAGAACGCGATTGGGATGAAAATCGCTCCAAAGATTAATGCTTTAGGTCGCATTTTAGATGATGATAGTATCAATTATATTGTCAGATATTTTGTCACCGGAGATCGTGCGAAAATCGATAAATTATTGACTTGGATATTAAGCATCAACGAGAAGAGAAAGAATGAATCTCGTTTGATGGATGGGCAGGATTTAAATATTAATCAAGATGAACCAGCGATTATCATCATGACCGACGCAAAAGAAGGGCTATTAGGCTTAATCGCTAACCAATTATGTTCGGAATATCAAAAACCAGTAGTAGTGTTAACTGATGAAAAAGACGGGGATGCGATTAAGGGTAGCTGCCGTGCTCCAGAAGGATTCAACGTAGTTGAGGCCTTTAATTATTGTGGAGATATCATGATTACTTCTGGCGGTCACGCTTTAGCGGGAGGCTGCTCTATCTTAAAGAAAGACTTCAATTTATTTAAAGAAAGATTTATCGCTTATACATCCGCTAATCCGCTAACCATAGTGAAGCATGATGACATTCCTTTAGGCTTAACTGAGATTAATGATGAGAATTATAAAATTATCGAATCATTCTCTCCTTTTGGTGAATCTTGGAAAGCTCCTAACTTTATGATTAAACATATTAGAAGCGATTCTCTGATGTTTTCTAAAACTGGTGAACACATTCTTTCCTATGTCGGAGAAGGCGTCAAATTAGTGGGCTTTAATATGCCTAAATCGAAGGTATTAGAATATTCATTTATCGATTTAAGTGGCCGTGTTAAGAAGAGTTTCTACCGTGGTCGCAGCACTTTAGAATTTAACATTAAAGATTATTTTCCCTCCGCAAAATAATTAACCTATATTTTTAAAATAATTAGAAAGCGACAAGGAAAAACTCAATTATCTTTGTTGTTTATTTTTTATTTAGTGATACACTTTTTAACAAGTTAATTGTTTAATAATTAACTTTTTCATTTCTATGATATTCGGTAAGTACATCAACAAATATTATTTGAAATACGCTATCTTTTTCATTATTGGGGTAGCGGCTTTAGTCGTGGTTGATATCGCTCAGATTTTTGAACCGAAATATCTAGGAACAGTCGTGGATATCTTAGGCGATGTATCTAAAGGAGTTAAATCTCTTGATGAACAGCAAGCTGAACTTCTAAAATGTGTCATTGCGACTATCATTATTGGTGCGACAATGATGCTCGGTAGATTCTTATGGAGAGTAACCATCTTTCACGCGACATTTAAAATCAGTTCTGATTTAAGAAAAGAAATGTTCTTAAAAGCGGAGAGATTATCAGTCCGCTATTATCATGAAAATAAAGTGGGCACCGTTATGGCCTGGTTCACTAACGATATTGAAACCATCGAAGATTTCTTCGGTTGGGGAACGATTATGCTCGTGGATGCTTTATTTATGTCCGTGCTAGTTATTATCCAAATGCTAAATTTGGAACCGATTTTAACTGCTATAACATTGATACCTATCGCTTTAATTATCGCTTGGGGCGCACTTGTAGAAAAATTCATGTCAGAGAAATGGGAATTAAGGCAAAAATCTTTTGATGCCTTATATGATTTCTCGCAAGAAATATTTACCGGTATCAGTGTTATTAAAGCTTTTGTTAAAGAGACGCAACAATTACATGCCTTTGCTAAATTAGCAAAGAAAGACCGCGAAACTAACGTGAATTTCGCGAGAATATCCGTTTTATTTGATGTTTCTATCGAAATTATTATCGCTTTATTATTCGGTATCGCCATCGGCTTCGGTGGATGGTTCGCCTATGGTGCAGCAACTTCTAATTTTGTGAAGATTTTTGGCCACCAAATCAATTTAACATCTGGTCAATTAGTGACTTTTATCGGTTATTTCGATTTATTGATTTGGCCGATGATCGCCTTAGGACAAATTGTCTCGATGCGTTCTAGAGCGAAGACTTCTTTAAAGAGAATTAGCCACTTCTTGGATGAAAAAGAAGAAATTGTTGAAGAAGATGGTGATTATGTACCTAAAGAAGCGATTCAAGGTCGTATTGAATTTAGAAACTTTTCCTTTACTTATCCGGAAAAAACCGATCCATATTTAAAGAATATTTCTTTAGAAATAAAGGCGGGTGAGACCATCGGTATCGTCGGAAAGATAGGCTGTGGTAAAACCACATTAATGAATTCCTTATTAAGAATTTATAATTTGAACCGCAATTCTCTATTTATCGATGGTGTCGATATCATGGAATACAAGATTAAATCCTTAAGAGATAACATTTCTTATGTCCCTCAAGATAATTTCTTATTTAGCGACACAGTCGCGAATAATATCGGTTTCTCTAATGAAGATATGCCGATAGATACAATTATTAAAGGTGCGGAATTCTCTGATGTAGCAGAAGATATCAAAAACTTCAAAAACAAATACGAGACAGTCTCTGGTGAGCGCGGCGTCACTCTTTCTGGTGGACAAAAGCAAAGAATATCTATCGCCCGTGCCTATGTGAAAAATGCACCTATTATGATATTAGACGACTCTGTTTCCGCAGTAGACGTGAAAACAGAAGAAACAATTCTTAAGAATATTTATGAGCAAAGGAAAGGAAAGACCACAATTGTCGTGGCCTCTCGTGTTTCGACTGTCAATCATTTGGATAGAATTATCGTGATGAATGATGGAGAGATTGAAGCATTCGCTTCACCAAAAGAATTAATGAAGATTTCTCCCACTTATCAAAAGATGGTTCTCCTCCAAGAATTAGAAAAAGAAGTGGAAGGAGGGAAATAATATGGCTGAAGTTGATCTTGAGAAATTAAAAGGCGATAAGAAGATCCCTCTGAAAATTATGATTAAGAGAATGTGGGGATATGTGAAAAGCGAATGGCTTTCCTTATTCTTTGCTTTGCTCATTATCGTTGTCGCTATTGCGGTAGATATTGTTGTTCCTCTGCTTATGGCACAGGTAACCAACAACCTACAATCTGATAACCCAGAACTAAAAGTGATCATCATGTTAGCGGTGGGGTATTTCGGATTATCCGTTATTACCTATACCCTTT
This sequence comes from Caryophanales bacterium, assembly GCA_016280685.1. The sequence goes on along the minus strand of JAEEHE010000080.1, from coordinate 22,689 downwards.
CATATTTCCAAGCTATGGTCTTACAAAAAGCCGGTCAAAGAATTGTTTATAAGTTAAGAATGGAAGTCTTTGAACATATCGAACATATGTCACAGAATCAATTCAATGAAATGCCAGTTGGCTCCTTAGTAACAAGAGTGGTGTCCTATACTGCTTCCTTATCTGAATTATTTACTTCTATTCTTGTGAACTTGATTAGGAATATTTTGACCATCGCTGGTGTCTATATCATCATGTTCTTCATCTCCTGGAGATTATCTTTAGTGATGCTCATCTTCGTGGTCGTTGTCTTTACAATTTCCTATATCTTTAGAAAGATTATCTATAAGATATTCAAGAAAGAGAGACAATATATCTCCGATTTAAATACCTATTTGAACGAAAGCTTATCCGGTATGAAGATTATCCAAATCTTTAATCAAGAGATTAGAAAGACCAAACAATTCGATGAGAAAAATGAGAACCTCCGTAAAACGAGATATAAAGTCTTATTGGCTTTTGGTATTTATAGACCTTTGATCTCCTTCATCTATTTTGTCGCTGTCGCGGTGACATTTAGTTTCGCTATGGAAAGCATCATCAATGCTGGTGAAGTTGTGGCCTTCTATTTATATCTATCTAAGTTCTTCAACCCGATTCAAAACATCGCTGATCAACTTAATGGTATCCAAAGAGCGGTCACTGCTTCCGAGAGACTCTTTAACCTCTTAGATGTTCAACCCGATGTTTTAGATGAACCGGACGCTATCGAGATTGAACACATAGAAGGCAAGATTGAATTTAAGAATGTCTGGTTTGCTTATCACGATGAAGATTGGATTTTAAAAGATGTTTCCTTTACCATCGAGCCAAAACAAACATGCGCATTTGTCGGTGCAACTGGAGCAGGTAAAACCACAATCCTCGGATTGATCGTGAGAAATTATGAGATTCAAAAAGGACAAATTCTAATCGATGGAATTGATATCAAACATATCCAAATCAAATCATTAAGAAAAGCAATAGGGCAGATGCTACAAGATGTCTTCTTATTCTCTGGAACGATTAGACAGAATATCACTCTCTATGATGATTCCTTCACCGATGAACAACTCGATGAAACTTGCGAATATGTAAACGCGGATAAATTCATCAACAAACTCGATAAGAAATACGATGAAGAAGTGATTGAAAGAGGAGAGAACTTCTCCCAAGGTCAAAGACAACTATTGTCTTTTGCGAGAACTATTCTCCACAAACCACAAATCCTCATCCTTGATGAAGCAACCGCGAATATCGATACGGAAACTGAAGTGTTGATTCAAGAATCTTTAGAGAAGATGAAAAATATCGGTACGATGCTTGTCGTGGCGCATAGACTATCCACAATTCAAAAGGCCGATCAAATCATCGTCTTGCAACATGGCGAGATTATCGAAAGAGGCACTCATCAAGAGTTGCTCAAGAATCACGGATATTACTTCAAACTCTATAAACTTCAATTCGAAGAAAGATAAAGCCAATTTGATGGCTTTTTCTTTTATATATTAGAGCATATTGCCTTTTATTTTATTTCAAAAATAAAGAAAAGAAGGTAATATGTATATGTTATGGAAAAAACGAAAGTATTAAAAGTTAATGGTGGATATCCTTTACATACATTCGAAGATATCGAAGACCTTTATTCTACATATATCACTTCACCTCATGATAAAGCGAAAATTCGTGAGGCTTATGAATATATTTTAAAAAAGCATGACGGACAGCTTCGCAAGAGTGGTGAACCTTATTATCATCACCTTTTAGAAGTCGGTTACATTTTGGCGCAATTACATTGTGGTCCTAAAACTATCGCCGCAGGTTTCTTACACGATGTTGTCGAAGACACCGACACAACTATTGAAGATATTAAGAAAGGCTGGGGTGAAGAAGTCGCTTCTATCGTCGATTCTTTAACCAAGATTCAGAGATTAAAACTCTCAAAGATGAACAGTGAGGAATTTGAAGCGGAAGATCACCGTAAGATATTCCTCGGCATGGCGAAAGATATCCGCGTTATCTTAATCAAACTCGCGGATCGTCTCCACAATATGAGAACTTTAGAGTCTCTTTCTGATGAGAGACAACACGCTCTTTCGAAAGAAACGATGGAAGTTTTTGTTCCTATCGCTCACCGTTTAGGTCTTGATGTCATCAAATCGGAATTAGAAGATTTGTGTTTAAAATATCTCGAACCCGAGAAATATAAAGAGATTACCAAATTATTATCCAAGAAAGCTAAGACTATGCGCCGTTCCTTGGAAAGCTTAAAGAAAAAGATTGCGGATATTTTATTCCAACACAATATCCCCTTTGATATTTCTTCTCGTGTCAAATCCATCTATTCGATTTATCGAAAGATGTATCTTAAAGGCCATCCATTTGATGAAATCTTTGACATTTTAGCGTTAAGAATTATTACCGAAACAGAAATCCAATGCTATGAAGTATTAGGCTTAATTCATAAGTCTTATAAACCAGTTCCTGGCCGTTTTAAAGATTATATCGCTATGCCAAAAGCTAATATGTATCAGTCGCTACATACAACAGTTGTCGGTGGTGATGGTAATTTCTACGAAATCCAAATCCGTACAGAGGAGATGGATAAAGTCGCGGAAACAGGCATTGCTGCCCACTGGGCCTATAAAGAAGGTAACGGCTATAATTCTCAAAAAGAACAACAGGAAATTGAAAATAAATTACACTGGTTTAGAGACTTTGTCTCTATGTCATCAACTGGTCACGAAGGCACAGCGAAGGAATACATGGATAACTTAACCCATGATATCTTCGACGCTAATGTGTATGTCTTTACTCCTAAAGGTAAAGTTATTGAACTACCCCAAGGTAGTACACCTGTTGATTTTGCCTATCACATTCACACCCGTGTGGGTGATACATGCGTCGGTGCTTTAGTCAATGGTGTGATGGTACCCCTAAATACTGTTTTAAAAACCGGTGATTTAGTGGAAATTAAAACCGCGAAGAATAACCCCGGTCCTAGTGAAGGATGGTTAGACTTTGTCAAATCTGGCGCTGCCAAATCAGCAATTAGGAAATATATCGCTAAAAAGAATGCGGAGATGATCCGTGAAGAGAAGATTGCCAAAGGCAAACAATCTTGTTTAGATGCTTTCCACGATCGCGGTATCGAAGAAGAAGAGATGATGGGTTATCTCAATGACAACAAATTATTAGATAACTTTGGTTTCTCCTCTGTCGATGATTTATTCGTCGGCATTACTGGTCGTAAGCCAGTTCCTAGTGCGATTATCGATTATCTCCATATCAAACGTCCAGTGACTCTCCCTACCGGTGGAAGAGTAAAAACTAAATCCGGTGATGAATGTCCGGTTTATTGTATTGGCGCTGGTAAGATCGCTATCTCCTTATCAAACTGCTGCACACCGATACCAGGCGATGATATTGTCGGATATGTTACCAAAGGTAAAGGTATTGCTGTACACCGCAAAAACTGCCCGAATATCGCTAAAGAGACACAGCGTTTAGTCGACGTCTATTGGCGAGATGATATCGAATTCGCCACTTATCCTGTCGATGTGATGATTGAAGCTAACGATAGAAATAATCTCTTGGTGGATATCATGTCGACATTAACTGCGGCTAAAGTTACTTTAAGTAATATTCATGCTCGCTTATTGAACAATGGCATCGTCGATATTAATGCGACATTATTAGTCAGTGATGCCAAGAGATTAAACGATGTCTGCAATATTGTGAGATCGGTTTATGGAGTTTATTCCATTACGAGAATTACTCACTAATTAATAAATTAATTATGAAAGGAAGAAATATATGATTAATGTCAAAGGAACACATGATGTTATCGGTAAAGAAGCTCAAGCTTATGATTTCGTAGAAAATCTCATGGCGAGAATCGCTTCCTTCTTTGCTTTTCAACCCGTGAGACCTCCGGTTCTCGAATATAGCGAATTATTCGTTCGTGGTGTCGGTGAATCAAGCGACGTGGTGAGAAAAGAAATGTATACCTTTAATGATAAAGCGGATAGAAGTGTGACCATGCGTCCCGAATTCACCGCGGGTATCATGAGAGTGATCGTGCAAAACAAATTAATCCCCGTTAACGAATTGCCTCTTAAATTCTATTATTGCGGACCTGTCTTTCGTTATGAAAGACCACAATTAGGAAGATATCGTCAATTCAACCAATTCGGTGTAGAATCGGTCGGACATGCCTCTGCTTATGCGGATGTGGAAGTTATCGCTTTGGCCTATACCATTTTACAAAGCTTAGGTTTAGAAGGTGTGACCATCAAGATTAACACTTTAGGTGATGATGCTTCTAGAGATGCCTATCGCGCTGCCCTTAAAGATTTCTTTAAGGATAAAGTTGCTAATATGTGCGAAGACTGCAAGATGCGTTATGAAATCAATCCTCTTCGTATATTAGATTGTAAAGTTCCTGAAGACCAAGAGATTGTTAAAGGTGCTCCCAAGATGAGCCAATATATTAACGAAGCGAGTCAGAAGAGATTCCAATTAGTGCTCGATGCTTTAGAAGAGATGAACATCCCGTATGAAGTCGATGATACTTTAGTAAGAGGCCTCGATTATTATAGCGATACCGTCTTTGAATTCCATTATGTTTCCCGAAAGGGAAATAACTATGGAGCTATCGGTGCGGGTGGACATTATGGCAAATTAGTCAAAGAGGTCGGTGGACCTGATGTTCCCGGTGTCGGATTCTCCTTCGGTATCGAAAGAATTGTCTCCGTCTTAACCGATGACGGCTTATTAAATGATAGTGCATCTAATCTTGATGCCTATGTGATGCCGATCGGTGAAGAGAGCCAAAAGGCCGCCTTATCTATCGCTGATGAATTACGTTTACGCGGTTTCAGTGTTGATATGTGCTTCGATAATGTCAAACTCGGAAACATGTTCAAACGCGCAGAAAGAAAGGGCGCTAGCCTCGCTATCATTCTCGGAGAAGAAGAAATTAAAAATAACAAAGTTATTATTAAGAATATGAAAACCCAAGAACAAATCACTGTTGATGGTGAGGAATTCGCGGACAAATGTGAAGACATTTTAGTGGAAGAACGTTGCTGCCATAAGCATAAAAGAGAATGCTGTGAAGGCAATGAATGTCATTGTGAGAAAGAAGGAAAATAAAATGGAAAGAACTTGTCGTAATACGGAATTATCTATTAAAGATGTCGGTAGATCCGTCACCTTATTAGGATGGGTTAGCAAGAGAAGAAACCTCGGTTCCATCCTCTTTATCGATTTAAGAGACCGTTCTGGCATTATCCAAATCATGGTTAAGGATGCGGAAAAAGTCCCTGGTATTCGTAACGAATATGTCATCCAAGTCAAAGGTGTTGTGAGCAAGAAAGAAGTTGCTAATCCAAATCTAAAGACCGGCGACATCGAGATCATCGCTGATAGCATTGAAGTGGTGAACACCGCGAAATTAACTCCTTTAATCATCGCCGATGAAACCGATGCTCTAGAAGAGACGAGATTAAAATATCGTTATCTCGATTTACGTCGTCCTTGTATGCAAAGATATTTTGATATCCGTGACCAAATCAAAATAACTACACATAGTTATTTACATAAATATCAATTCATCGAAGTGGAAACACCGATGCTTTGTGCTTCCTCTCCTGAAGGCGCAAAAGAGTATTTAGTGCCATCTCGTTTACATCATGGTTCTTTCTATGCCTTACCACAAAGCCCACAAATGTTTAAACAACTTTTGATGGTAGCAGGTTTTGAAAGATATTATCAAATCGCGCGTTGCTTCCGCGATGAAGACTTACGTGCGGATAGACAACCTGACTTCACGCAGATCGATATTGAAACATCATTCCTTGATCAACAGCAATTCTTAGACTTGATGGAAGGATTAATTCATGAAATATTCATGAATACTATTGGTTATGATGTCAAATTGCCATTAAGACAAATGCCGTATAAAGAAGCGATGGAGAGATTTGGTAGTGATAAACCTGATACTCGTTTCGGTATCGAACTCCATGACTTAAAAGAAGTGTTTAAGAATACGACATTCGAAGCTTATCGTAGTGCCGAAGCGATTAAAGGCTTATGTATTCCTGGCGTTGCTAGTGAAACTAGCCGTAAAGTTATCGATAACTTAACATTAGAAGCTAAGAAGTTCGGTTTAGGCGGTTTAGCGGTCCTTAAGAAAGAAAACGGAGAATTACTCGGTTCCTTTGTAAAATTCCTTTCTGACGAGGAAAAAGTGGCTTTAATCAAAGAATTAGCCGCTAACGATGGTGATGTTATCATTATTTCTGCTGGTCCATATAACCGTGTCACTCCTTTATTAGGCGCTATCAGATTGCAATATGGCAAACAATTAGGTTTAATCAAACCTAATACATACGATTTACTATGGGTTGTCGACTTCCCGATGTTCGAAAGAGATATCGAGAGTGGACAAATCGTTGCTACTCATCACCCATTCACAAGACCTAAAGATGAGGATTTGAAATATTTAGATACCGATCCTACAAAAGTGATAAGCTATGCTTATGATATCGTCATTAATGGTTATGAAGCAGGTGGTGGAACCTTACGTATTTATAACCAAGATGTACAAAAGAAGATTTTCAACATCCTCGGACTCAGTGATGAAGAAGTAGAAAAGAAATTTGGTTACTTTGTAAATGCCTTAAAATATGGTACCCCTCCCCATGCTGGTATGGCTTTCGGTTTGGACCGTCTCGCGATGATACTCGGTGGCACTGATAATATCAGAGATGTGATTGCATTCCCGAAGAATTTAGCGGGTGTTGATCCGATGAGCATGGCGCCGACTGAAGTGACTCCTCAACAGCTCGAAGATTTAGGTATTGTCATTAAGGACAAAGAGTAATTTTATAATACAATTATAACAAAAACTAATAATATACTAAAAAACTACTAATTAAGGAGAATGAGAAATGAACAAAAAAATCGATGAATTAGCGGTAGCAACCATCCGTTCATTATGTATTGACGAGATTAACAAAGCTAATTCTGGTCACCCAGGCATGGCTTTAGGTAGCGCCCCAATCCTCTACACTTTATTTACGAGACATTTGGTGGCTAATCCTAAAGATCCGGAATGGTTCAATCGTGATCGCTTTGTTTTAAGTGCTGGTCACGCATCCGCATTGCTTTATGCAATGTTGCACTTGTCTGGATATGAATTATCGCTTGATGATTTAAAACAATTCCGTCAAATTGGTTCTTTAACTCCCGGCCATCCAGAATATCATTGGACCAAAGGTGTCGATGCGACAAGTGGTCCTTTAGGACAAGGTATCGCTCAAGCCGTTGGTATGGCAATGGCAGAAGAAAGCGTGAGAGCTAATTATCATGATGGCAAAGTTCTATGCAATCACTATACATATGCCTTATGCGGTGATGGATGTTTACAAGAAGGCATCTCTCAAGAAGCTATCTCTTTAGCGGGTCACCAAAAACTCAATAAGCTCATTCTCTTATATGACGCTAATCAAGTTACACTTGATGGAGCATTAGATTTATCATTCTCTGAACAAGTGAAGAATCGTTTCCTCGCTAGTGAATGGGATGTTTTAGAAGTGCAAGATGGCAATGATATCGAAGCTATCGATGCCGCGATTGCCAAAGCAAAGAAGTCTAAAGATAAGCCAACTTTAATTATCGTTCATACAGTTATCGGCTTTGGTTCAGCTAAACAAGGAACTAACAAAGTCCACGGTTCTCCTTTAGGAGCGGAAGATGGTAAACACGCGAAAGTTGAAGTCTATGGTTTTGATCATGAAGATTTCTTCATCCCTGAGGAAGTGAAAGAACAATTCCAAAAGACATTTATCGCTCGTGGCGAAAAAGCTTATGAGGAATATCAAAAAGATTTAGAAGCTTATGGCAAAAAACACGAGACCGATTTAGCACGTTTCAACGCTTTAAAAGATTTGAGTGTCGAAGAATATTTACCAAAGGTACTTCCGGAATTTGCTTCCGGTAGTGTCGCATCCACACGTGTAGCTTCTGGACGTGCATTAAACGCTTATATGCTCAAGTTACCAAACCTCATTGGTGGTAGCGCTGATGTGGCTGGCAGTGTAATGACTAAGTTAGATGGTGGTATTAATTTCGAACCATCTCATAGAGAAGGTCATAATATCAACTGGGGTATTCGTGAATTCGCGATGGCCAGTGCTCAAAATGGTATGTTACTCCATGGCGGTTTACGTACTTATGTCGGCTGCTTTGCCGTTTTCTCAGACTATATGAAACCTGCGATTCGTATGGCGGCTTTAAGTCATTTACCCGCTATCTATTTATTCTCCCATGACTCTATTGCTGTTGGTGAAGATGGTCCAACCCATCAACCAATTGAACAATTAGCTATGCTAAGAAGTATTCCTAATGTGCGTGTTATCCGTCCATGCGATGAAAGAGAAACATTTGCCGCTTGGAAGTTAGCGTTAGAAAGTGTCAACGTTCCAACCGCATTAATCTTATCTCGTCAGAATTTACCGCTAATTGATAGCAGTTCAGCGGAAGGTGTTACTAAAGGTGCTTATGTCATTTCGAAAGAAAATAAGAAAGCACAATTAGAAATCATCGCTACCGGTAGTGAAGTCTCATTAGCGATTGAGGCTCAAAAACTTCTACTAGAGGAAGACATTGATGCGAGAGTTATCTCTATGCCAAGTTGGGAATTGTTCTTAGAACAAGATAAAGAATATCAAACCTCTGTCTTATCATTACCAAGAGAAAAGAGAATCTCTGTGGAAATGTTATCAACATTCGGTTGGGATAAGTTTGCTGAACACCATATGGGTATCGATACCTTTGGTGCAAGCGCTCCGGCAAAAGATGTGATTAAGAAATTCAATTTCACCAAAGAGAGACTCGCAGAACTCTGCAAAGAAATTGTTAAATAACAAAACATAAATGAAAGAGCATCGAGGAAAATCGGTGCTTTTTTCTTTATTGAAAAAACTTTGTTTGTTGCGTGTTTGCTATATTTTATATATAGTATTTAGGAGGTATTGTTATGGCCGACTATGTCTATTTAGAAAAAAACTCCAAGACCGGAAAACTCGGTATTCACCGTCATGTTTTCGATCAGCTTGTCACCTCATCTTTGATGAAAGTTAAAGGTGTGGCAAAATCGCAAAAACTAATGAAGAGAAATCAATTCATTATTTTAAATAGACCAGTGCAAACATATGTTGTGAACGATATCGTTCATATCTACATTTATGTCGATGTCGCCAAAGGTAATCCTATCCAAACAGTAGTGAGACAAATTCAAGATGAAGTCTATAACTCTTTACTCATGATTACCGAACAAGTACCTGTCAACATTCAAGTAAAGGTCGAATCTATTCTTTAATATGCCAACCACTCGTAATCAATATCACTACATCATCATGACCGTCATTTATGACGAACTTTCCGATTTCCATCATGGAGAAAGTCAAGAAGGCTCTTTTAGAGATGCACGTGATTTAATGAGCGAATTATGCGGATGCTCATATGATGAGGTCGATGATTTCATCAAAGCCAATGTCGCTTATGCATTGCAGAACTATGGAACAATTAAAGACGCCTTCGTTCCCCATTTAAAGAATTGGAAGTGGGAGAGAATACCTTTATTAACAAGGGCTATTCTATTGAAATCTTACGCTCATTTCTACTATGTAGAAAAAGTTGATAAAAAAATCGTGATTAACATCGCTGTTGACTTAGCGAAGAAATATATTGAAGAGAAACAAGCGAGTTTCATCAATGCCATTTTAGATGAGGTGTTGAAATGATCGGTGAAAGAAATATTTATTCCGTCAGCGATATCAACCGTTATATCAAAGCGGTTATTTCCCAAGATGAGAATTTAAAATTTATTTCCGTTCGTGGTGAGTTATCTAATTTCAAGAAGGGGGCTAATGGTCACCTTTATTTTTCTTTGAAAGATAAAGAATCGGTTATCAACTGCGTCATGTTCTCAACCTATTCATCTAAGATTGTCTTTGAACCTAAAGATGGAGATGAAGTCGTAGTTCTTGCTAGTGTTGATGTCTATGCGCCTAGAGGTAGCTATCAATTAATGGTCTTTGAAATGAATTCCATTGGCCAAGGTGAGATGCTCCTCAAATTAGAAATGCTTAAGAAACAACTCCAAAAAGAAGGTCTCTTCGACGTTTCAAGAAAAAGAGATATAAATATCTACCCGAAAGCCATCGGGGTTATAACCGCGAAAAATGGTGCTGCAATTAGAGATATTGTCACCACAATCAAAAGACGTTATCCCATATGTGATATTTATGTTTTTCCGAGTTCTGTTCAAGGCGAAGCCGCTCCTAGAGAACTATTAAGAGCATTCTTAAAATCTCAAGAATATGAACTCGACACATTAATTATTGGCCGTGGCGGTGGCGCAAGTGAGGATTTAAGCGCTTTTAACGACGAAACGCTCGTTAGAGCGATTGCAACAAGCAAGATGCCGGTTATCGCGGCGGTCGGTCACGAAATCGATACCACTTTAGTGGATTATGTTGCTGATAAAAGAGCGAGTACTCCAACAGCCGCAGCAGAATTAGCGACAGTGGATATGCGTGAAATCCAACAGAAGTTTCAAGATTCTCTCGATGATATGAAACAAGCTATTATCGAGATTGTCGAGGAACAAAAAGAAGATGTATCTTCACTTTGTGAAGATTTAGAGAACGCAATCCGTGATAAGATTGATTATCTAAAACAAGAAATCAATAATAGAGACAAGCAATTAGAAGCTTTGAATCCTCGTAGAGTTCTCTCTAGAGGATATTCCATCTCTCAAGATGAAAGTGGCAAAGTGGTGACTAGCATTAAAGATATTAAGCCTGGTCAAAAAGTCATAACTACAGTTAATGATGGTACTATTTATAGTACAGTTGATAAAGTGGAGGAATAAAACCATGAGTGAAAAGAAAGTGGACTTCGCAAAAGAAATAAAAAGATTAGATGAGATCGTGGAAGCGGTTTCTAACAAGGCTCTTTCCTTAGATGATAGCCTCAAATTATATGAAGAAGGCAAAGAAATCATCAAGAGATTGGAAGATGCTTTAAAAGAAGCAGAAGAAAAAGTAGAAAAGATTGTTGAAATCGAAGAAAAATAGATTTTATTAGTATATTTTTAGTACTTTATTAGTATAGGTATGAGCAAGAAAAAGAATGTTAAAAAGATAGATTTAACGACAATTAAGGACCCGACATTCCTTAAGGATTTGACATACCCAGAATTAGATGCGTTAAGCGTAGATATTCGCGATTATATTATCGATGCCACCTCAAGAAATGGTGGCCACTTAGCCGCGAACCTCGGTGTTGTGGATGCGACAATCGCTATGTGTCGCGTATTTGACTTCAGTAAAGATAAACTCATATTTGATGTCGGTCATCAATGCTATACATACAAAATATTGACTGGTCGTTCTTTAGAACGATTAAGAAAATCCGATGGTGTTTCTGGATTCCAAAAGATGAGTGAATCTCCTTATGACCATTTTGAATGCGGCCATTCTTCTACATCCATCAGCGCTGCTAAAGGTATGGCAATAGCGAGAGACCTTAATAAAGAACAATTCGATATTGTCGCATTCATCGGTGATGCTTCTATTACTAATGGATTAGCGCTTGAAGGCATGAATAATTTAGCCAACGGAAACAATAAGGTTATTATCGTATTAAACGATAATGATATGTCTATCACCAAACCTGTTGGTGGATTGGCGCGTTCTTTTAGAAATCTCTCTAACTCACTTTTATATAGGCGCAGTAAACACGCTTATCAAAGAGTGATGAAAACTACGAAATTTGGTAGATGGATCTTGGGCTGGACGGGCGCAATCAAGAACTGGATTAAGCGTCACGTTATGGCGTTAAACTTATTCGATAATATCGGACTGACTTATATTGGCCCTATTGATGGACATAACATTAAGAATTTGGAAAAGGCTTTGCTAAAAGCAAAGAAGATGGATAAGTCATGTGTTGTACACGTTAAAACCATCAAAGGCAAAGGCTATAAATATGCAGAAAACGATGACACAGGTAAATGGCATGGTGTCGGTCCTTTTGATAAAGAAACTGGTTTCATTCAAAAAGATTTACAAACCGTGACATGGTCCGAAGTCTATAGCAAAGCTATAATCGATAATATGTCCGAGAGACAAGACGCTGTTCTTGTTGTTGCTGCTACTGCGGTTGGCAGCGCTTTAAATAATGTTTTTGAGTTATTCCCACAAAGAACATATGATGTTGGAATCGCAGAAGAACATGCTTTGACGATGTCTGGTGGATTAGCCGCTAGCGGAAAACATCCAATTGTTTCTATTTATTCCACGTTCCTTCAAAGAGCGTTTGATGAACTCAGCCACGATCTTGCAAGAATGAATTTGAATGCCACAATATTAATTGATCGTAGCGGTTTAGTGGGTGAAGACGGCAATACTCATCAAGGCATCTATGATGAAGCATTCTTAATTTCTACACCTAACACTGTAGTGGCTATGGCATCTTCAGATGCGGAAGTTTCATCTTTGATGAAAGAATCATTTAACAATCATGGTGTCTTCTGTATTCGCTATCCCAGAGCGAGATTGATGCCGTCTTCTAATGAAGAAGAAACATTCTTTGGTAAATGGAAAAAAGAGCTTAGCGGAGATAAGGTAGCAATTGTTTCTGTTGGTCCAATAACTCAAGAATTAAAACAAGCTCTTATTTCTAATAAGAAGAATGTGGCTTTATATAATGCAATATATCAAAAGCCGCTTGATGAGGAACTTATCTCTTCCGAATTAATAAATTATCAAACCATCATCATTTATGATGCCTATGCCACAGAAAATGGCTTTGCTTCCTATTTAGCTACTCATTTGATGGAGAATGGCTATAAAGGACAAGTCATCATTAAATCTATTCCTAGTGTCTATGTGGAACACGCAACTCAAAAAGAACAACTGGGACATTTTGGCCTAGATGTCGATTCAATCTTAAAATTAATATAATTTGGTTAACATAATCTAACATATCATTATATAATAATGGCGATGAGTAAAGTGATTGTTCACATCGATCTCAACGCCTTTTTTGTCAGGTGTGAAGAAATCCGCGATCCTTCTTTAGAAAACAAACCGGTCGCTATCGGGCATGAAGGAAGAGGCGGAATTGTTTCTACATGCTCATATAAAGCGAGGGAATATGGCGTCTCAAGCGCCATGCCGATGTTTAAGGCAAAAGAACTGTGTCCGCATCTTATTGTGAAACCGGTTGATTTCCGTTATTATGGTGCCTTATCAGACCAATTCAAAAAGTTTGTGAGAAGATATACAAAGAAGGTTGAAGTAGCTTCTGTCGACGAATGCTTTGCGGATTTTACCGATGTTATTAAAGGTATTGATGATGTTCCAGCCTTCTTTAGGAAGCTACAATACGATTTATATAAAGAAACAAAATTAAAATGTTCTATCGGCGTCGCGAATACCAAGTTTTTAGCGAAGATGGGGAGCGATTATAAAAAGCCGATGGGATTAACGATTATTCGTAAAAGAGATATCCCCAATATCCTTTATCCTTTATCTATTGATAAAATGTTCGGTATTGGCAAGAAGACCGCTCCTCGATTAAAAGAAAAGGGAATCTTAACAATCGGTGATTTAGCGGAACGAATTAAAAGAGATGATCCTTCTTTAATGTCGGAGTTTGGCAAATTCTATAACGTTGTTAAAGATTGGATTATGGGCAATGGCTCCGATGAAGTTATTTCCACTCCAGACGACCCTAAGTCAATCGGTAATTCCACAACCTTGATGGAAGATACTGCGAATCGTGAACTGATTGCTTCTACATTTAAATGGCTATCTAAAGAAGTTTCTGAAAGAGCAAAAAGAGAAAATAAATTAGGGCCAACCATTCAAATATCCGTGAAGGAAAGCGCTTTTATTAACAACAATTTTAGAGTGCATAATAAATCCATTACTCTAAGTAATCCCACGAATAGTGAGGACGTCATCTTTAAAACAGCGATGGATTTATATGATAAGAATTTCTCTAATCTTACCGTGAGATTATTAGGTGTTACATTGCAAAACCTCGTGGATGTGAAAGATGTTGTCATTCAAATGAGTCTATTTGATTATCAACAGCATGAGGCGGAGAGTGAAACCAAATTATTGATTAATGAACTCAATAGAAAGATGAAGAAGAAAGTATTGATTAGAGCGAGTGAGGTAGAAAAAAATGATGGAAATAAGTGATGCTATTGAATTATTTCAACAATACCTTTTAGTGGAAAAAGGATTATCTCGCCAAACCGTTTCTAATTATACGGACGATTTAAAGCAATTCTTTATCTTCTTTAAAGATCGAAAATACGTCGAAGATTTAATGGGTGAAGATATCATCGAATTCTTCCGTAACGAGATTTCCGTGGGTTTATCTCTTTCTACTGCGATGAGAAGATTATCATCCACAAAGAATTTCTTCTTATTTCTAAAAAGAGAGAAATATTTTAATGGAGATATCCCTAATATTGAAACTCCTAAGAAACCGGAATATCTTCCGAACTGTTTATCCGTTGAGGAAGTCGAAGATTTGTTAAATGCTCCAAATGTGGAAAAGCCGGATGGATTAAGAGATCGTGCGATGCTTGAAACGATGTACGCTTCAGGATTACGTGTTAGTGAATTACTAGCGTTAGAGAGAAGCAAGGTCAATTTTAAGAAAGCGATTGTCAGTGTTTTCGGTAAAGGGGCAAAAGAAAGAAAAGTGCCTTTAGGAGATTTCGCGATCGAATATATTCAAAAGTACATCGATGAGGTAAGAAGTAAGAATCCTGGTAAAGATTCCAAATATCTTTTCCTAAATCGATATGGGAAGCCTATCTCAAGACAATACTTTTTTAAACAAGTAAAGAAATACGCTGCTGAAGCTGGTATAGAGACTGCGATATCCCCACATACTTTAAGACACTGCTTTGCCACTCATTTATTAGAAAATGGTGCGCAACTAAGAGCGGTGCAGGAGATGTTAGGCCACACAAATATTGCTACAACCCAAATATACACGCACATATCCACGCGCCGTATAAGGAGCGCGTATGATTTGTATATGAAGCGCAAATAAGATAAAATACCATTGTCTGGAAAGGAGACATTTATGTCCCATAAATATAAAAGAATATTTGTTATAGTCGCTGACTCTGTCGGTGTTGGCGCTGCTCAAGATGCTGAGAACTTTTTCAATGCTGGCCATAATGATGTGGGCAGCAATACTTTAGTGCATATCTCTCAGAACATGCCTAATGGTTTAAATGTCCCAGTGATGAATTCTTGGGGTCTACATGATTTAGATCCTCGTATCATCGGTACATCAAAAGTTTCTCACCCTCATGCTTATGTTGCTAAAGCTAGAGAAAAGAGCAATGGCAAAGATACGATGACAGGCCACTGGGAAATGATGGGTGTTTACACTACAAAGCCTTTCCAAACCTTCACTGATAACGGCTTCCCAAAAGAACTTATAGATGAACTCGAAGCAAAAACCGGCCATAAATGCATCGGTAACTATGCTTCTAGTGGTACGGAAATCTTAGTGAAACTCGGTGAAGAACAAAAAAGAGACAATTCTTTAATTGTTTATACATCCGCGGATAGCGTGTTACAAATCGCTGCTCACGAAGAAACAACTCCAGTTCCTGAATTATATCGTTGCTGTGAAATCGCTCGTGAGATTTGTATGAAACCAGAATGGATGGTGGGAAGAATCATCGCTCGTCCATTTGTTGGCGACAATGCTTCTAACTTTAAACGCGTGACCGCACATAGACATGATTTAGCTTTAAAACCTCCTGTGGAAACAGCGATGAATGTTTTAATGAATAATGGCTTTATGGTCGACTGTGTCGGTAAAATTGGCGATATTTTCGATGGTTATGGTGTGGTAAAAACACAAAAGACATCTTCTAATGAAGATGGCATGGATAAGACTATCGCTGAAGCTCGTGATTTCGACTTCACTGGTTTATGTTTTGTAAACCTAGTGGAATTTGATAGTGAATATGGCCATAGAAGAAATCCCAAAGGCTATGGCGAATGCTTAGAAGCCTTCGATAAACGTTTAGCGGAATTGTTAACAGTCTTAAATGAAGATGATTTAGTTATCGTCACTGCCGACCATGGGAACGATCCGACATGGTATGGCACAGATCACACAAGAGAAGATATTCCTTTATTAATGTATTCTCCGTCTATTAAGAATGGCACTTTATTAAAAGATAGGCTTTCATTCGGTGATATCGGCGCGACTATCTTAAAGAACTTCGGATTAGCTAAACCTGAACATCTCTTAGGCGAACCGATTGAAGAATTATTTGAATAAAAAAAGTTTATTTATAAATAAATAAAAAGTTGCTTCGGCAACTTTTTTTAAGACAAATTATCATTTTTCTTCCTATTACCATATAGGAGGATGTTTTATGGATAAGTTTAAAACAGAAACAAATGACTCTTATTATTCCAGTTCTAAGTTAGCCATCAGGAATAATGGAATGAAGGATCAATTAGATTGGATTAAGAGACAATTAGAGTATGCTTCTTTCTCAGAAAAGTTCTGCTTGAGATACGATTTAAAAAGAGGCGAGATTTATGAATTTGATTGGGGCATCAATGTCAATGCAGAATTCTCTAACAGACACTATGGAGTGGTCTTAGCGGACTCAGATATTTATAATCCATTAGTAACTGTTTGCCCGCTCAAAACAAACCATGGAGGAGCGCATCCAAAAAGTGACATTGACTTAGGCTTTATTAGAGACTTGAGAAGTGGAAAACCAACCTTAGCAGTGGTGAATCAAATCAGAACAATCGATAAGCTAAGGATGTACACAAAAAGAGCCATTGGAATGTGCGATTCGAGCAGAGAAAGATATTATGATGATGAAGAAAAATATAAAGTTTATAGGTTAGAAGAAAACAAATTAAATATGATCATCGAAGCTTATAAAAGATACTTATCTGGGGAAGATATCGATTAAGTGCAAAATAAAATTAGTAGGAAATTAGTACATTTTGGCCAAAAATCATCCAGTTAATGTGTGGAAAAAATGCCTGTTGAAAACCGCTTAAAACTATAAGATAATCAAGATAGATAATATATAAAGGTAGATAATAACAGTAAAAAATATATAAATGGTTAACATAATGACAATTATGCGAAGTAGGTATTATTTCGATTTTTTTGGTGGATTGTGTGGATAACTAAAAAAGAGCCCCACTTCAGGACTCTTCTGGATTTTTTTGGAAATTTGTATTTAATTACTTAAGATAATAAGCGAAACATTTAGAGGTTAACTCATTTTGTGCCGATTCTTCCTTCTTGGACAAGAATTCTCTGTTCGCTTCTAAGACGATTTTGAAGCCTTCTTCAGCATCTTTCTTCATCGCGTTGATCAAGTCTGATGAGTCAAATCCTCTAGTTGGTTCAATCTTATCTGAGGCATAAATTACTTTGGCCATCAAACCCATATTTTCGTTTCCCGTACAATGAAATTCGATAGCCTCTAACATCTCTTTTTTCTCTATACCAAACTTGATTCTCGCCAATGCCGCACCGGCAAATTGATGAAGACAATAACCTGGCATATTTTTGTATTTTGGGAAATACTGTTCTATCAATTCTTTTTGTTCTTCTTTTGGTATGTCTTTTCCAATGTCATGGAATAAGGCGGCCATATAGTAATCTAAAGGATTCTCTAATTTATTGGAGACGGCGATTTGATAAGCGACCGAAGCCACTGATTTACAATGCGCGTATCTATGAGGTGTTAATAAGCTCTTCAGTTCCACTACTCCCTCATATACTTCATTTTCTATTATATAGAAAAGGACATCAGCCGGAACTTCATAGTTTCTCAGCTCTCTTATCTCTGTGGAATTAGCGGTATTTTTTTGACCTACAATTTGTATCATATGGTACTTTTCCACGTTTTCGGAGTGGATTTCACTACCGGGTCTTATAAAAAACACTATTTGTGCGAGTTTAGAAAGTTCTTCAGCTTCTTTCCATTGGTGAAATCTATTTACTTGGTCAGTGCCAATAAGATAAAAGAGTTTATCGTTTGGATATTTCTCTTTGAAATGTCTAACGGTGTCGATGGAATAATTTATTTCTTTCCCACTATTGATTTCATATTTATCAATAGAAAACTCTGGATAATCTTTGATAGCGAGTTTTAACATAGCGATTTTATCTTTAATAGGCGCTGAACTTTGTTTCCATACAGAAATAGGCGCTGGAACGAAGATGACTTCTCCAGCGAGCTGTTTCGCAGCGTTTAACGCCATATTGAGATGCCCGTTATGAACGGGATCGAATGCACCACCAAAAATTATTTTATTCATTATTTTTGTAATTTGATTTTGTGATTAGTTTTGCTGTAGCGATATAAGACGATAACACGACCTACTACTTGAACAATATCAGCGTTGAGTTTGCTTGATAAATCTAAAGCGAGTTCCATAACGGGAACAGCTACTGCTTTCATGACATCGATTTTGATAAGTTCTTTCGCGGTTAATGCTTTATCGAGCATCGCGACGACGGTATCACTGATTTCGTTTTTGCCAACTTGATATTTGGTTTCTAGAGTGCTAGCGAGCGCTTTTAATTGTCTCTTTTCATTTGAAGTGAGCATTTTGATTACCTCAATTTACCTAATGATTCTTTTAGAGCAGCGCCTTTCGGGAACATCACTCTAATGACTTGGCCTTTGGCTTGGAAGGAAATCCAGCCTAAACCTTCGATGGAGATATCGTGAATTTGTCCATCGTTTTCCATCGTGTATTCAAAGAAGTCATAGTCGCGGAAACTGGTAATTCTTTCGCTGACTGGTCTTAAAGAACGTTTTCTATTGTTTTCTTCTAAGAAGTCATTAACTTTATCAGCATTTAATTTTTTGATTTCCACACCTTCTGCGCAGTAGAACTTAATTGCGGTTGGTTTGCCATTATAAAGTTCGAAATACGCTAAAGAGCCGACGGCTAATGCATCGCCTTTGGCTAATGTGCGGTAATGAGTTTCAATCTTTCTCCTTGGGATGATAAGCTTTTGGACATCCTTTTCCACTTTACCAACAACAGATGTCGCTAAGGAGAATCCAGGCAATTCATAAACGAAGGATGATCTGCTTAATGGAATGCTTAAGACTTTGACGTTTGTGCCACGATAGTTTTCGGTCTTAATCGGCCATTTGGTCTTATTCACATAATGTTTAAGCATCTTATTGATGAGAACTGTCTTACCAGAACTCTTAGAACCGATGAGATAGATATCATGCGCTTGTCTATCTTTATCGAATTTATCCATTAAGGCTTTGATATCGACGGAATCATCATTACCTAAGATGGTAATAGAATCTGGAGTGATACCAAATTCTTCAAATCTCTCTTTCAAGTATTGCGCTAAGGTTTCATCTTTTATTAACGAAGAGAACAAATCTCTATGTGTACCAATGACTGCAACCTTTAAGGAATTGAGCTTTTTAGCGACTTCAGGAATCAAAGAACCATTAAAGGTAAATAAGTCCACAGCCCAAATAATCATCGCGTCTGTGGCGACTGCATCATCGAGGATCTTGGTTGTCGCTTTATCGATGTTTTGTTCAAGAGCACCGGTATTAACACCTTTTAAAATGTCGTAACATTTTTGGCAATATAAAACTTGATTGCCTCCATTGTGATTATCTAAGAACTCCGCTTCAATATAACCTTTGTCCTTCTTGTTTTTGCTTTGCAACACCGTTCCACAGTTGTAACAACGCATGACTCTTCTAACTTTGCCCATATAATTTCCTCCAGTCTATGAGATTGCCTCTTTTGGCATGATATTTTCTAATTCTTCTACCGAATATTCGATTGATGTGCGTGGTCCATTGATCTTCTTTAACAATCTTATCTGTTAAGATAACTCTTAAGCCTGCACGTTTGGCAGCGGCGACATCAGTAATCATCTGATCACCAACAAACATCATCTCATCGGTATTCCAACCCTTGGCTTTAATAAATTTTTTAATCTTGAAGCCAAATGGCTTAGCGGCGCTATTGATGTATTCGAGATGCAAATCATTCGCATATGTTCTAACGCGTTTGCCTCTATTATTAGAAACAATCACGGGTAAGATACCAGCATCTTGAATCTTCTTAATCAATTCAACAGCCCTTTCTGTTGGATGATATAACTTATAACTATCCAATGTATTGTCTAAATCCATTAAGAGAATTTTGACATTTTTCTCTTTGTAGAAATTCACATCTATTTCATAGATGGATTTAGCGACAGCATAAGGAATGTATTTGTTTTTCATCTTCTATACCTATATTGTAAATGAAAAAGTCTTATATTCATAGACTTTACTATTTTTTAAACATATTGTTTTGTGTATTTTAGAAAAACTCTTTCATATAGAAATATTTTATCAATTGAACATGTCAATGTATTCCTGGATATAAGAGGCAACAAAAGAAAAGCCCATCATCACAATATGGATAATGGGCAAATTCACTATTCTAATAATCTACTAATAATCTACTAATTTAGACAACTAACATACATAGTATGTTTATTCATCGTCGTCATCTAAGTCGAAGATGGAGATTTGTTCGAATGTTTTTTCGTCTTTCTTTTCCTTCTTCGGATGTTCTTTTGGAGCCTCAGGAGCAGGTGTTTCTTCCACTGTTTCTGGAGTTTCTTCAATCAATGAAGGAACTTCTTCCTCAATTAATGGTTCGCTTTCTTCAATATCTTCTTTTTCACCGCTATCGAAGCTTTGAACTGGAACTTTGACTTCCTTTTCAATGATTGGATGAGAGACAGTTTTCTTATTGATAGTTTCTAATGTTGTGTCTATGACACAAGTGATATGATTTTTGTTTAAACCATCAATGTTCTTCTTCGCGTATCTCGCTTCATTTTGACGGAAATCATCAATGGTTAAGCGATATACACTATTATCATTGAGATAAAGATTCAATGTAATTGAATCGACTCCTCTTGGAATCTTCACAGCGTTGACAACTTTATGAACATCACCTTTGAAGGACGGGCATACTTCTTGCACCTTACCTAAACGCGCGGTGCGTGTCAACTTATTAATATCTATAACTCTTTGATGACCTTTGTCGGTAATGATCGCCACTTTCGCTCTTTCGTCTTCATCAAAGGCTAATAAAGCGACAGCTTGGCTCTTTCCTAATCCGGCAACAGATTTGACACCACCGGCTTTTGGCCCGAGGATTGTTAAATCATTTTCGTTAAAGAGCGTGGCGTTACCAATACTTGTTATAACAAGTAAATCACTGTTTCCGGTTAAGATTTGTACTCCGGTAACTTCATCGCCATTCAAGAGTTTCATACATCTCGCAGGACGTGAACGCTTGATGGTTTCAATGGAATTCAAGCACATACGTTTGATTTGTCCAAATCTTGATAAGAAAGCCAAATAGATGTCGTTTCTCATCGTATGGATAGTAATTGCTTTGATGATTTTTTCACCTGCTGCAAAGGTTACTAAGGAGTTGAGATGGACACCTTCATCTTTGTAACGATTCTCTGTTAATTTGTGAACAGGAATGCAAGCATAGTTGCCTTGATTTGTAAAACAAATCAGATAATCGGTTGTTAAAGCTTGACCGATACAAACAACAACGTCGCCATCCTTTAAACCAGGAGCGGCATTATCACCAGAACCTTTGAAAGATTTTAAGGAACAACGTTTCGCATAACCATCACGGGTAACTACGACGATTGTATCTTCTTCGGCGATAAGTTGACGCTTGTCGATTGGATGATCATCTTCTTTTTGTTCGATGATAGTTCTTCTCTCATCACCATATTTATTGGCGATTTGTTTTAAATCTTTGATTAAAACACGATTAAGTTTATCAGAATCGGAAAGGATGCCTTCTAATTCCGCGATGTCATCGATTAATTTCTTCTTTTCATTCTCTAAGATTTCCTCGTCAGTATGACTTAATTTGTATAAAGGCATAGTGACGATAGCTTCCGCTTGTTCATTGCTGAAGTCAAAGCGTTTCATCAAATTAATTTTAGAGTCTGCTTTGTCTTTACTCTTACGGATAATATCGACCACTTCGTTAATATTTAACGAAGCCATGATTAAACCTTCAACGATATGGAGTCTAGCTTTGTATTTATCTAAGTCAAATTGTGATTGTCTAGTAATGACGTCAACTTGGTGAGCGATATAGCTATCGACAAAGTTCAAGAGATTCAAAGTTCTTGGACGTCCATCGACGATTGCGACCATATTGGCAGAATAAGAAGTCACTAAAGAGGTTTTGCTCTTTAGATATCTAAGTAAGAGCTCTGTTTTAGCGTCTTTCTTACAATCAATCGCGATTCTAATGCCTTTATAGTCACTTTCATCACGAACTTCAATCAAACCAGAAACACTCTTGGAGTGGATAATTTTGTCTATTTCATAGACAAGGTCTTTTTTAACCACTTTATAAGGTATTTCTGTGATGATAATTTGTTGAATATCACCATTTTTGACGATTTCTGCTTTGGAGGCTACTTCGATCTTTCCACGGCCAGTTAAATAAATATTTTTGAGGCCTTCGG
>JAEEHE010000079.1 GCA_016280685.1 Caryophanales bacterium | reverse complement strand
TTATTTACTTCTTTTTCTTTTGTAGTTGTGCGACTTCATAGACAAAGTCGTTAATTGACGCCATTTGACCGAGTAATTCCTCAGGGAATTCCACATCAAATTTCTCCTGGACATCTCTAATTAATTCCACATAGGACATGGAATCACCACCTAAATCATTAATCCAGTGGGCGTCATCTTCAATCTTGAAGACCGGAAGAATTAAGACTTTAGAGAAGATTTCTCTCATCGGAATGAGAATATTTTCAATTTCTTCTTTAGAGAAACCTTCAAAGGTTTTAGTCTTCTTTTTATTATCGATAGGAAGATAATCTTTACTTCCTTCTTCGATGCCTTTCTTCACCATGAAACGTTTGACTTTCATGTTATTAGCCATCGGCAATTTACCTTTAGCAAGGAAGACGCTATCGATTTTTGCACTATGTGGAAGGTTAGGAACGATAGATTTGATTTGTTCTTTGATTGCGGCGATATCTTCTTCAGTAGCTTTGTTATCTAATTCAAGAACTAAAGCGATTTTCTCCACTTTGTTTCTTTCTGGTGAATAACCGAGAACACATAATTGATTGACGCATGGTAATTCCTTGAAATAAATTTCAAGTTCATCGGGGAAGATGTTCTCGCCATCAGCGTTGATGATGACATCTTTGATACGACCTTTTAAGTAATAACCACCGGTGGCATCGGTTTCCGCGATATCACCAGTTCTAAAGAAACCATCTTCGGTTAATGTAGCGGGTTGTTCCACACCATTGATAATTTCTCTCACGTGAATAGTGGGGGATTTAATTAATAATTCACCAGAGGCTTTGCCGCCTTCAATCTTATAAGTGACACCATGTAATGGTTTACCGATACGGCCTTTTAATCTCTCTTCAACTTCGGGAGATAATTCCACGGAAGTGACACCGACTTCAGTCATGCCATAACCATTATATAGGTTATAACCTAAGCCATTGATTTGAGTGAGTGTTTCTCTAGATAAGAAACCGCCACCAGAAATACAGAATCTCACTTTATTACCGAGCAATTTTCTTTGAACGGTATCTCTTGCTACTGGAAGAGCAGCGATGCCAGCTTCATTACGGTCGATTTTGCCAGTGTTATAGCCGATCATCTTATCTAATAATTCCACTCTTTGTGGTCCTTCTAAAGCGGCTTTACGAGAGACGCCTAAAGCGAGAGAATCCCAGAATAGTGGGACACTATAAACATGGGTAATACCGACTTTTTGACAGATGTATTGAATGTCGCTAGGAGCATTGCTGCTGGGGAAGACTATGGTTTTACCATAGAATGTGTACCATAAGAAGACGGCGACAAAACCGAAGATGTGGTGGAAAGGAATCATCGCTAAGATTTTCACTTTGCCCATCTTTTCGGAATACATAATATCCGCGGTCTCATGACCCATTTCTAAGGAACAACAAATTTGGTTACAAAGATTTTCACCATTAAAGACCATTAATTTGACATCGCCAGTTGTACCACTAGAAGAGAAGATTACTTCATTCTCCCAAGTAGGAGTGAAGGAATAACGATGTTTCTCCGCTAATAAATCATCGAGAGAAATCTTTTGAATAGGATATTGATTTAAATCATCAGTGATAATGGCGAGAGCTTTACTCATCTCAGCGACATGGATAACACCTTCTTTAGATGTTCTAGCATCGATAAGAAGTGGTTTATAACCACACATTAAAATAGCCCAGAAAACTTCACACCAATGTGGTGAATTAGCCATCTTTAAGATGACGGGAACGTTTTTGGGTTGTTGAATTAAATATTGTGATAATGTACTCGCTAGTTCATAAGAGTGCGAACGCATCTTGTTGTAGCGGTAGTGTTTGATTTTTCCTTTTTCGTTGATATATTCAACTGCAATTCTCTTTTCGTTTTTCTTCATCGTGAGGAAGAAGATGTCTTCCATGCGTTTAGAAGTTTCTAAAAGTAAAGAAGCACGTGAGAGAAATTCCGTAGCTTTTTCTAGATTAGTTGCCATAATTATTCAAAACCTTTCTTTGTCAGTATATCACTTTTCTATTTTTATAAAAATAATTTATAAGAGGTCTACTTTTCTTCTAATGTATGAAAATCCACAGTCACTGTTTTGTCGGTAATATCTAATAGAGCATATGAATAATCATATTTATCCCTCGCAAAACTAATCGCGCCTGGATTGATGATATAGAGTTCTCCCTCTTTTTTAAATTCTCTTCTATGGGTGTGACCAAAGATAAATATCTTTATTTGGTTATCTCTTAAGGTTTGTTCATCGACATCCGGTCTATGTCTCATCAAGATATTTCCATAAGGAGTGGGGATGATTAATTGATAGAGAAAATCTCCGAAATAATCGCAGTTTCCTTTGACAGAACGGAAAGGAAAAATAGAATATTCATCGCTTTCTGAATCTCCAGCGTGTAAATATAAGTCCATATTTGGATATTTCTTCACCAAATAATCGAGAGCGTCGTTATTACCATGCGTATCACTGACCAGTAAAATTTTCATATACAAATAATATATTATTTAAGAAAAATGAAAAAGACCTTATAATAATCACGAAATGAACAAAGAAAATCTCCGTCTTATTTTTATGGGTACACCCGAAATCTCCGCTTATGTATTAGAAGCGATGATTTTAGATGGTTATCATTTCATCGCGGTTATCGCTCAACCCGATAGACCTGTTGGAAGAAAAGGACAATTAGAAAAAGTTCCCACAAAAGCCATCGCCGAGAAATATAACATTCCTGTCTATCAACCAGAGAAGATTAGAAAAGAATATGAATTCGTAGACGAATTAAAGCCCGATTTAATCATCACTTTAGCCTATGGGCAAATCGTTCCTCAAGGTTTATTAGATATCCCTCATTATGGCTGTTTAAATCTCCATGGTTCTTTGCTTCCTAAATATCGTGGGGCGGCTCCTATTCAATACGCCTTAATCAATAATGATAAAGTAACAGGTATGACACTTATGGAAATGACCAAAGAGATGGATGCCGGAAGAATGTATGCGAAAAAAGAAGTAGTGATTGATGAAGAAGATAACTGCACATCTTTATTTAATAAGATGGGTGAAGCAGCGAAAGAATTAATCTTAGAAGCTTTACCAAAATATATCGATGGTGAATTAAAAGGTGAAGAACAAGATATAAATCTTGTATCTTTCTGTCCAACCATCAAACCCGAACAAGAAAGATTAGATTTGAATTTAACTGCTCAAGAGATATACGGATGGATTAGAGGTTTATCTGATCATCCGGGAGCGTATTTCTTATTAGAAGGGAAGAAACTCAAAATCTATAAAGCCAAATTAATAAACGATATCGATGGAAAACCCGGAGAAATCATTCAAGCGGATAAACGTGGTCTCATCGTACAACTTAAAGGAGGGCAGTTATCTATTCTAGAAATCCAAAAAGAAGGGAAGAACAGAATGGATTACAAATCCTTCCTCAATGGTAACCAAGGCTTGGTTGGAAAGGTATTAGACTAGTTATCTAGTCTTTTCATTAATATGAATAAGACACTGACCTTATCCGTGCACCAACTTGTCGACTTCTTATTAAGAACTGGCGATATCGATAATCGTGTTTTTAATCGCTCCTCCATGGCGGAAGGAAGCCGTATACATGCTTCTTATCAATCTTCGCAAGGGTCTGATTATATCAGTGAATATCCTTTACAACATCGTTTTGTTGTAGAAGGAGTGGATATCACCTTACAAGGAAGAGCGGATGGAATTATCAAGAGAAAAAATGGTGAATTCATCATCGATGAGATTAAATCCACCGTGGAAGAATTAGAAATCTTTAGAAATGATAATTTTGAATGGCATCTTGGACAGGCGAAATGCTATGCATTATTATTCGCTATTGAGCAAAATTTAGAGACGATATCATGCCGCTTAACATATATTAGACAAGGTAAGGAAAAAGATAAACGCATCGAAGAATATTTCTTCTATCGCATCGAATTAGAACAATATGTCACTTCTTTAATGGAAGAATATCTCGAATTCTATAACATCATTTTTAGACACAATGAGAAGAAAAAGGAATCGATTGAAGCATTATCATTTCCTTTTGAGAAATATCGCCAGGGACAGCGAGAATTAGCGAAATACTGCTATGCAATCGGATCAAATGGCGGAAGATTCTTCGCAGAAGCTCCCACAGGAATTGGTAAGACCATGTCAACTCTATTCCCATTTATCAAAGCATCTATTTTAGATGAAGAGACTAAAATCTTTTATTTGACCGCGAAGACATCGGGTAAAGAAGCCGCTTATCATGCGGTAAGCATCTTAAAAGATAGAGGCTTAATCGCTAACGAGATAGTGGTGACCGCCAAAGATAAGATTTGCTTTTGTAAAGGCAAAGCCTGTAATCCTGATGAATGTCCTTACGCTAAAGGATATTACAACAAGATACAGGGCTTATTAAAGTTTTCTTTAGAAAACTATAATTCTTTTAATCATGAGACAATTACACGAATCGCTAGAGAGAATGAAGTATGTCCCTTTGAATTCGAATTAGATCTTTCATTATTCTCAGACATCATCATCTGTGATTATAACTATTTATTTGATCCCATCTCTTATATGAAGAGATATTTTGATGATACTGTAACACCTCATCTCGCTTTAGTGGATGAAGCTCATAACTTAATCGAACGCTCTAGAGATATGTATTCCGCATCTATCTCTTATGAGAGATTCTTAGAAGCAAGGAAGAGCACTCGCCACTCCAAACTCTTAAAACTCAAAAGAGCGATGAGCAAGATGGCTAAACTCTTCAAAGATTTAACGGAAGAAGTGGAAATAGGGGAGCATATCTATGAATCGTTCCCATCGAAGTTATATGAAACTTTAGAATCCTTTGTGAACACTTGTATGGATATCAACAAGAACGAACACAAAGAGATGACTAAAGAATTATTAAACTTCTATCTCGATGTTAACGAATTCGTCAGATTAACCGATTTCTATTGTGATAAATACTTATTGTATTTAGATAAAACGGTAGATAATGCGGAAATCCATCTCTATTGCATGGACGCTAGTTCCTTTATCGGTAAAACCTTAAAGAAAGTGAAAGGCGCAGTTTTATTTTCCGCAACCTTACAACCCATCGAATATTACATCGATACCTTAGGTGGTGATAAAGCCTCCGATCCGAGAATTATTCTTCCTTCTCCTTTTCCAAGAGAAAACTTCCGCTTATTAGTAGCACCGAAAGTATCAGTTAAATATAAAAATAGAGATAGTTCTTATCAAGAAGTTGCTTCTTATATCGAATCTTTTGTTAGAAACAAAATCGGTAATTATTTCATCTATTCACCGAGCTATGAATATATGACTAAATTAGTTCCACATCTCAAACTTGATGGCTACGATTATTTTGTTCAAACCAAAGAGATGAGTGAAGAAGATAGAGAAGCCTTCTTATTAAATTTCAAACCTGACCCAGAAAAAACCACAATCGGTTTCTTAGTATTAGGTGGTGCTTTTAGTGAAGGTATTGACTTAGTCAAAGATCGCCTGATCGGCGCGGTTATCATCGGTATTGGTATGCCGAGAATTAACTTTAAGAGTGATAAAATCGCGGAATATTATTCCAGCGAGAACTTGCCTGGCCGCGACTACGCATATATCAATCCGGGTATGAACAAAGTCATGCAAGCGGTGGGGCGCGTTATTAGAAGTGAAACTGATAGAGGTGCAGTTCTCTTCTTAGATGAAAGATATCTCTATAGACAATATCTCAATTTATACAAAGCGGAATGGAAAGATTACCAAGTGGTTCTCTCTCCCGATGATGTCAGCGCTAATCTTGCAAAATTCTTTAAAGAATAAAAATTATTATATATAATTTACAATATGGATTTTTCACAGAAGAAAATTAGAAATTTCTCAATCATCGCTCATATCGATCATGGCAAGTCCACTTTAGCGGACCGTATTTTAGAATCGACCGGAGCGATTGAATCTCGTGAAATGAAAGAACAAATCCTCGACTCTATGGATCTCGAAAGAGAAAGAGGAATTACCATAAAATTAAACGCTGTAACTTTGAGTTACAAAGCCGATGATGGTGAAGAATATATCTTCAATCTCATCGACACTCCTGGGCATGTCGACTTCACTTATGAAGTATCCCGTTCTCTCGCCGCCTGTGAAGGAGCGGTATTGGTCGTGGATGCCACTCAAGGTGTAGAAGCCCAAACTCTCGCTAATGTCTATTTAGCCGTCGATAATAATCTAGAAATATTGCCAGTAATCAACAAAGTTGATTTACCAAGTGCTCAACCCGAATGGGCCAAAAAAGAAATCGAAGAGAGAGTGGGCATCGATTGTTCTAACGCTGTCGAAGTCAGCGCTAAAACTGGATACCACATCCATGAACTATTAGAATATATCGTTCATAATGTCCCTGCCCCAGATGGTGATGAAGACAAACCATTAAAAGCATTGATATTCGATAGTTATTACGACCCTTATAGAGGTGTTGTAATTCTTTTAAGAATTAAAGATGGACAAGTTTCCGTTGGCGATCATATTAAACTCATGCAAGCAGGCACGGATTATTTAGTGACTGAAGTCGGCATCAGAACCCCTAATGAATTAAAAACCAATTCATTGAAAGCGGGGCAGGTCGGTTATCTCTGCGCGCAAATCAAAGACATCAAGGATGTCCACCCTGGTGATACCGTCACTAATTTTGATAAACCAGCAGAACAAGCATTACCTGGCTATCGTGTGATTAACCCAATGGTGTACTGTGGTCTATATCCAGTCGATAGTAAGAAATATCAAGATTTAAAAGATGCTTTAGAGAAGCTAAGTTTAAACGATGCTTCCTTGCATTATGTTGCCGAAACAAGCCAAGCCTTAGGCTTTGGCTTTAGATGTGGATTCTTGGGCTTATTGCACATGGATATCGTGCAAGAGAGATTAGAAAGAGAATATAATCTCGATCTCATCTTAACCGCACCAAGTGTTATTTATCATGTCAACCTCACAGATGGAACCACTTTACATTTAGATAATCCGTCAAAATTACCAGATGGTAGTAAGATTTCTTCTATAGAAGAACCATATGTTAAAGCCAATATTATGACTCCTAAAGAATACATCGGTCCAATTATGGAACTCTGCCAAGAGAGAAGAGGCATCTATGTGTCTTTAGAATATTTCGATGACACAAGAATGATTATCACCTATGAATTACCATTATCAGAAATTGTTTACAATTTCTTTGACAAACTTAAGAGCTACACAAAGGGTTACGCGTCCTTTGATTACGACTTCTCAGATTATAAAAAGAGCGACCTCGTCAAACTCGATATCTTATTAAATGGAACAGTCGTGGATGCTTTAAGCAGCATCGTTTATCGTCCTAGTGCTTATCAAAGAGGCTTAGGCATTATTCGTAGAATAAAACAAGTCATTCCTCGTCATCAATTTGAGATTCCTATCCAAGCTGCTATCGGAGGAAAAGCCATTGCTCGTTGCGACGTCAAAGCGGTCCGCAAAGATGTTTTAGCCAAGTGTTATGGTGGTGATATCACCCGTAAAAAGAAGCTTTTAGAGAAACAAAAAGAAGGCAAAAAGAGAATGAAGAAGATCGGATCTGTCGAAGTTCCACAAGAAGCATTTATGTCAATATTAACTATTGACAATGAAGAAGATTAGTTATTTTTTCAGTATAAAATTAGTATATTTTTAGTTTTATCTTGCACCTATGGTGCTTTTCTTTTTATAATGAGATTAAAGTGAGGTAATGTTTCTATGGCAAGTAATGAACTAGCGATTAGATTTACAGAAGGTAAATACGCGACGAAAGCGGAAGTCGGTAAAGAACTCAAGATGTCCATGATTGATAATATCTGGAGCAACATCTTGAAATACCGCGCTGACTTTAATAGGTACTTACCAATTAAAAGTATTGAGAAAAACCAATTAGTGATGTGCGTATGCCCATCCATAAATGCTTTAGTCAGTTCCTCAAATATGAAAATGGTGCGTGTCATGAGAGAACATTCATTATTGAATGTCCAAAATGGCGACTTAAGAAGATTTGAAGATGAAGCTTTAATTAAAGGCCTTAAATCTTTAGCCGCAAAAAATGAAGTCGAAGTAGCACCGACATATTTACGCTCTTTAATCCATGGTGACATTAGAGATGCTTCTCCATCTTTGAGAATTATCGTCAGATATTTAGATGCTCTTAATTTTATTAAGAATTCTTTAACTAGAACCATCGATGTCGATTACATTGCTGAATTATTCTCTCGCTTAAAAGGTACAAATGAATTAACGGAATTCTATAGAACCGAAGATGATCGCAGCTATGAGAATAGAGTGTTAATCGATCGCTTATATACATGCGCTCCATCTGCTTTAATTGATGGTATGATGGAAAGCTTATTTACATTTTTAGAAACATCAACCTTTAGTCAAGGCACAAAAGCAGCAATTGCCTATTACTACATTAATTACATCAAACCATTTAACGAATATAGCGATGAAATCGCTATATTAACCGCGAAAGCCATCCTTGCCCATAGTGATTTAGGCGAAGTTGGTATCTTATTACCAATCGAATCTCTATTATCAGAGAACCAAGAAGAAATCGCTCGCTTATTTACTGAAGTACAAAAAACCAGCGATACCACATATTTTGTGAACTTTGCTTTAAAGCACTTCAACAGCAAATGCGATGAATTATTAGATACTTTAGCCAGATTAAAAGTGGAAGCGGTCAAAAAGGACTTCTATCAACCAGAAGAAGAGAAACCCGCTCCTACAACAACCTTTGTGGTTGATCAACCATCTCTCTTTGATTTTGGTTCCCAACCAGAACCACAACCCGAGCCTACTAAAGTAGAGCCGAGACCCATGCCTCAACCCGCTCCTGTTCGTGAAGAAATTAAGCCAGAACCAATGAGAAGAGAAGAGCCAGTCAAACCTCAAGAAGTGAAAGTGGAACAAAAGCCAGTGGAGGCTGTTCAAGAACAAATCGCAGTCAGCTATATTCCACCAGCAATCGATGAAAAGCAAGCCTTAAGATTAGAACAGCACTTATTAGAACTCGATCCTTCTTTAAGAAAACACGAAGCGAAGTTCTATG
>JAEEHE010000013.1 GCA_016280685.1 Caryophanales bacterium | reverse complement strand
TATAACAAATAATAAGACCACCAACACAAGCGATAGACATGCGCACTACCGCTGGTATCTTTGGTATCTTATTTAAGAAATATACTGCAGGTGATAGCACCACAAACGATATGACATAACCAAATGTTGGAGTAACACCAACAGAGAATCTGGCATATATAGGAGCGACCATACCTAAGGCTAAATATAGACCGGTAATGATCATCGGATCATAAAAAGTATCCGCAGTTAAACATATTAAGAAAACAATTAACAATTGTAGTGATACTTTTATGTTTGCCCCTAATGGAACAGAGAACATCCCTACTAAGCATAATAGGGCTAACATCACTGCATCTTTAGTAATACGTCTCACTGTCATATTCATAGACTTTATTTATAATAGACTTATACTTAAAAGAATTGAATAACTAATCTTTTTTATGATAGAAAGTTGATCGACCTTTTCTCTCGATAATCAAAATGCCCTCATCACATAATTCCTTAAGAGCGGCTTCGACTGTTCGACTTTTAATAGTAGGACAATATTCCATAATGTCGCTTTTTGTAAATTTTCCAATTTTTTGATTTACGGCATTTAAAACCATTTCTTTAGAACTCATTTTCTTAGAAACCATATTTACTCTTTCTTCAAAATCTTTGTATGCTGCTAGAATTGTGCCCAATAAATATTTGACAAAAGAAGAGTCATCATTATTACCTTCATGCCATCCAATCGAACTTTCGCCAAGCGCATCATAATAATCTTGTTTGGATATTTTAATTTTGTTTTCTAATGAAATATATTTTCCTACAACATATCCGCTTTTATATAAAAGAAGGGTTGTTAATAACCTAGACATTCTCCCGTTTCCATCTTTAAATGGGTGAATACATAAGAAATCATTAATGAAAATAGGAATAACAAGAAGAGGATCAATATCGTATTCATTAATCGCTTTATTATATTGATCACAGATATTCTCTATCGCTATCGGTGTTTCAAATGGTTGAAGAGGTGTAAATATTACATTGTGATCACCATCTTCAATAAAATTAGGGGTATCTTTAAATTTGCCACCATACATAACATCCATGAATTCATAAAGTATTTTATGGAGCTGAAGAATGTAATTGGGTCTAATGGGAATATATTCAAAAGACTCATGTATTAGATTAAGAGCGGAACGATAACCGAGAATCTCTTTTTCATTACGATTCTTGGGCGTTGTTTTATCGTTCATTAATTTGATAAGTCTTGAGTCTGTGGTTCTAATGCCTTCAATGTCATTACTAGCTTCAGTGCTCTGTCTTTTTGCGACTTCCACAAGTGTTTTTAACTCTTCTGGTTTTTGCTCTAAATATAATTGCTGACGTCCTTTAAATTCATGGATTAAGCCAATATAATTGACAATTTCTTTAGGCCATTTTCTATTTTTTAAATTCGAATAATCAAAAAATCTCATTCTCGCATCTCCTAATTTATTCTCGCAAATTATAGCACTTATTGCGAGTTTATTCAAGGTATTGCGATGAAATGAGAATTAGTTATTAACACTATCTAATTATGGTTATATCTCCGTTTATTTTTATAACAACTTTAAGATATAGTCTTCCACAACTTGCATATCCGTAGTAGGTTCAAATCTCGCGACAACGTTACCATCTCTATCGATAACAAATTTAGTGAAATTCCATTTAATATCCGCATTATTTTCATAATTTGGATCTAATTTTAATAATAATCCTCTCATTAAATCCGCCATCTGGCCTTCACCAAATCCTTTAAATCCTTGTTGCGATTTTAAGAATGTATAGAGAGGTAATTCATGAGGTCCATTAACATCGCTCTTTTTCATCTGAGGGAATGTGGTGTTGAAATGTAATTGGCAGAATTCATGAATCTCCTCATCACTACCGGGTGCTTGTCCACCAAATTGGTTACAAGGAATATCTAATATCTCTAATCCCTTATCATGATATTTCTTAAACATCTCTTCAATCGGAGCGTATTGGGGAGTAAAGCCACAACCTGTCGCGGTGTTAACCACTAAAACAACTTTACCTTTTAAGGTCGTTAAATCGAGTTCTTCACCGTTGGCTTTCAATATTTTATAATCGTAAAACATATTAATATCTCCTCATTTATATTTATATAATATATGAATATATCTCTATAAAAAAGAGAAACGCCCACATGTGTGAGCGTTACTCTTTATTAGTAATAATATCTATTATTGATGTTTCTTTTTGTAATAGATGAATCCCATAATCACAAAGGAAGAAACAACACCGAGAAGAACAACACTAACGAAGATAATTGTGGAATTATTGTTCACACTATTAATCATCTGTGTACCACTTGTTTGAGCGAATGGATTGCTATCTTGATTAGCGTTAGCCCAAGCGAGATATCTAGCTAATGCGGAAGCAAAGGCATCGTTCGTACGGAATTCATTAATACAATCACTACCTAAGTTCAACAAAGCACCTTTGGCGGTGAGATAATAATGATGTTCCTCATCGCTACAATAACCGAGGTTACTTGTATAATCAGTCATGTGCATATAGGCATTAACGAAATCGTTAACCGCTTTCTTATTGGTGGCTACACCAGTAATGGTAACCACGATATCCGCGATAATTTTAGAATTAGGAATTCTAAGTACACCAGTACTTTGATTCCAAGTATAATCAGTACCTTCTGTTTTGACGATACCACCGATAGTCACTCTAATCGTGGATGGAAGAGCGTAGAACCCATTAGAAGTTCCAGTAAACGTCACAGTGAAATCATTCGCATAAGTC
>JAEEHE010000078.1 GCA_016280685.1 Caryophanales bacterium | reverse complement strand
TGAAAGCGATAATTTGCCCCTTCTAAATATTTGTTCATCAATTCAATTAATGGTTTCTCCATATCTTCATCAATTTCAAACGCCATTAAATAATGTTCTTTCATAACCTTATCTGCTTTAGAGAATATCTCTTCATAAAACTTTGTAGAAGGAGATGCTAATAAAGCGAGATGAGGTTCGTACTTATAAACTTGTTCATCTATTTGTTTAACATTTTCAATATAGGGAGGATTACACACTAAAACATCTAATTTGATACCTTTTTCAATTAAAGGATCCACCAAATTTCCTTGCAAAATCGTTGTTTTTTGTAAATTTGTTTTTGCTACTTCAATGGCTTCAGGAGAAATATCGGTAGCGTAAATCTCAGCATTAGGAAACTCGCTTTCGATAGCGAGAGCGATAGCCCCACTACCGGTGCACACATCAGCGATAACACACTTCTCGTTACTATCCATAAATCTCTTTAGATAAACAATTGTGTCCACCGTTAATTGTTCTGTTTCTTGCCTTGGTATCAAGACGTTTTTATTAACATTAACTCTATGACCTAAGAAGTCAGAATAGCCAAGGACGTATTGGAAAGGAATACCCTTTTTAACATCATCAACATCATTTAAAAACTTTTCAATATTTTTAACCTCTTTATCGAAGTTTAAATAAAGTTTCATTCTCTCGTCGAATTCGTTTGCGTCCACGAGTAAAGAAACTATCACTGATTTGTTTAGATACTTATTATTTTCTTTTAATAATTTAAAATAAACTTCTCGATTTGTTGGCACGATTATTCACCAGCCATCTTTGTGCTTTGATCGTAATGGATTAAGGCTTCGATAATTTCTTCGAGATCACCTTCCATAACGCGATCTAATTTTTGAATAGTAAAACCAATTCTATGATCGGTCACACGATTTTGTGGATAGTTGTATGTTCTGACTTTTTCACTTCTTTCACCAGTGCCAATCTTTAACCTTCTCTCATTACCAATTTCCTCTTGTTGTTTAGTGAGCATATCGGTATACATTTTGGTTCTTAACATCTGCATCGCAAGTTCTTTATTTTGAATTTGTGATTTAGCGGTTTGACAGGCCACAACTGTTCCGGTGGGGATGTGAGTAATACGTACTGCGGATTCAGTTTTATTAACATTTTGACCACCAGCACCTTGAGAGTGATAGGTATCAATTTGTAAGTCGCTTGGATTAATTTCAATATCGATATCTTCGGCTTCTGGCATAACTAAAACTGTAGCTGTAGAAGTGTGGATACGACCACTGGCTTCTGTCCTTGGAACTCTTTGAACGCGATGCGCGCCACTTTCGAATTTCAACTTAGAGAAGACCATTTTGCCGGAGATTTTGAAAGAAACTAACGCAAAACCACCACTTTCGGATGGATTTTCATCTAACATTTGAATCTTCCAACCTTGAGATTCGGCATATCTTGTATACATACGGAAAAGGTCACCAGCAAAGATGTTGGCTTCATCGCCACCGACAGCGCCTCTGATTTCCACGATAATGTTTTTATCATCATTAGGATCTTTCGGAAGTAATAATTCTTTAAGTTTTTCTTCGAGTTGTTCTTGTTCTAAAACTAATCTCTTATATTCCTCTTTACCCATTTCGGATAATTCAGGATCAGAATCTTCCGCCATCATTTTGGCTTCTACGATTTCCGCTTCATTCTTTTTAAATAAATTAAAGGCTT
Source organism: Caryophanales bacterium (assembly GCA_016280685.1). The sequence goes on along the minus strand of JAEEHE010000078.1, from coordinate 11,772 downwards.
CTACTTGAGGATCGAGAACTGCTCTCTCTTTAGAGATATCACGAAAATGTGCCATGTCTTTCATGACATTTTCACTCGATAATTCCTCATCGATTTCCGCTAGTCTTTTAACGGCTAACTCTAAACGTTGTCTCATGCTTTCTTCCATAGTGTGACCTCTAATTCAGCGATATGTATTGTATCATATAATCCCAACCCATAAAAAGAGGCATTGTATTTTCCCTTAATATTCATATTAATCTTTAATGGGGTGCCCATTTTGTGTATAATCAAAATCGGGTGAAATAAAATGGCATATAAGGCTCTTTATCGTACGTATCGACCAACAACATTTGAAGAAGTCGCTGGTCAACAACACGTTGTTAAAACAATTAGAAACGCTTTAACAACCGGCAAGATTGCACATGCATATCTTTTTGCGGGTCCTCGTGGAACAGGCAAAACCACCATGGCTAAATTAGTGGCCAAGGCTTTAAACTGCGAACACGGAATCGGCTGTCAATGCAACGAATGTAAAAACTGCCAAGCAATTAATGATGGAACACATCCTGATGTTCTAGAAATCGACGCTGCTAGTAATAATGGTGTTGATGAAATCAGAGATTTAATCGACAAGGTTAAATATGGAACTATCTTAGGAAGATATAAGATTTATATCATCGACGAAGTTCATATGATGACCGATGCTGCTTTTAATGCTTTACTAAAAACATTAGAAGAACCACCAGAACACGTAATCTTCATTTTAGCTACCACAGAGCCACATGAAATTCTCCCCACTATTCTTTCTAGATGCCAAAGATACGACTTCTCCAAAGTTAGCGATAACGATATCAAAGAGAGAATTAAAATCATCTTAGAAAACGAACACATTGAATATAACGAAGAAGCTATTAACTTAGTTATCTCCTTAGCTGATGGTGGTATGCGTGATGCTTTATCAATTCTCGATCAAGTTTTAGCGTACTCCGGAGACAAATTAAATGTGCAAGATGTTTTAGACATCTTTGCCCTTGAATCCAAAGAAGAAAAAATCGGATTACTCAAATCCATTATCAATGGTGACATCAATAATGTTTTGGAGAGATTAAATAGTTATATCGAAAGAGGAACTGACATTAAGAGATTAACCAATGACCTATTGATGATTCTTAAGGATGTTCTCATCTTTGAAACTTCCGATAGTGATAAATATTTACAAATATTGAAATACGATGATGTAGTTGATTTAGCGAGACTTCTTAACAACAAGAGAACCATGAATATGATTACCGTTCTCATGGACGCTCTTAAGGATTATAAGAACGTTACAGCGATCAATCCTTTATTTGAAGTCACTCTTTTGAAACTTACTGCCGCTACTTCTCAACCAGTGGAAAAACCACAAATTGTTGTAGAAAAACCTGTAAAAGTTCAACAAACTCCTGTAATTGAGAAGAAACCGGCACCGATTATTGTTGAAGAAAAGAAACCGGAACCTGTTCCTGTTCCACCAGCACCAAAAGTGGTTAAAGAAGAACCGGAAGAACAAATATCACTATTCTCTGATGACAGTATCGCTTCTGATGACAACGTTCTTTATATCAATGGAACTGAAGTTGACGACCACTATGAATTAAATGAAAAACTTCTTGTGGATATCATGGTGACTAGTAAGAAAGAAATCAAAAATAGCATGATTGAAAACTGGAAGAACATTAAGAGAATTGTCGCTCATCCAAAACTAGGTAAGGTTGCTTCCTTATTAGTAGACGGAAGACCATTAGTTGTTTCTAATAAAACAATGATTGTGGAAATCGATTCCAAATCAATCGTCGAAAAAATTAACTTGATTGAAAATCAAAAAGACATTCAAAATGTCATAAGAACCGTCTTTAATAAAAAGATGTTTGTTTACGGAGTAAATAGACAAGGTGCTCTTGATTGCCAACAAATCTATATGAATTTGTTACAACTTAATAGATTACCAAAAGCCAAAGATGTCGTAATTGATTACGTAGGAGACTAATTATATGAACATGCAACAAATGATGATCCAAGCCCAAAAAATGCAAAGAGAATTAAAGAAGGCTATGGATGAATTAGCAAAGCAAGAATTCACCGTTAATAAAAGCGGTGCTGTCAACATTACAATGATGGGTGATGGCTCAATTAAAGCCATCGAAATCGATGATGACGCTTTTGAAAAAGACAATAAAGAAATGATTCAAGATTTAATCGTTATTGGCATTAACGAATTAACAGAAAAAATCGAAGAAGCTAAAGAAGAAATCAACGAAAGAATTACCGGTTCCCGTGGAGGACTTGGTTTCTAATGGAAGAACTCAAATCATTAACCAGATTACAAGAATCATTAGCAAAGCTCCCTAGCGTTGGCAAAAAAAGCGCGGAGAGAATGGCTTTTGCTATGCTTGATATGGATGATGATGACTTATTGGAATTCTCCGAAGCAATTAGAGATTTAAAAAACAAAATCCACCACTGCCCAATATGTGGGAATATCACCGAACAAGAAGAGTGTGAAATCTGTAGAGATGAATCTAGAGATAGAACCACATTAATGGTGGTCTCATCTCCCAAAGATATCATGGCCTTTGAATCCGCAGAAGGATTTAATGGTGTCTATCATGTTTTAGGTGGAACCATATCTCTTACCAAAGGTAAAGGTGTGGATGATTTAAATATTCCTTCTCTTTTAGAGAGAGTAGATAAAGGTGAAATCAAGGAAATTATCCTTGCTACAAACCCCACAGTCGATGGGGAAACCACCGCTTTATATTTAGCCAAATTATTGCAATCTAAAGATGTCAATGTGACAAGATTGGCCTATGGTCTTCCGATGGGTGGAAATTTAGATTATGCAGATGCATTAACATTAGCGAAAGCCATTGAAGGAAGACGCAAAATCTAGGAGGCATTTTATGTTTATAACATTAGAAGGACCAGAAGGTTCAGGAAAAACCACTGCCGTTGAAGCCGCTGTTAAACAATTAGAAAAAATGGGTTACCAAATTGTTCGTACACGTGAGCCAGGAGGCACACCAATCGCTGAACAAATTCGTAACGTAATTTTAGATAAAAATAACACCGCCATGGATCCGAGAACCGAAGCTCTTTTATATGCCGCTAGTAGAAGACAACATTTAGTGGAAAAGGTTTGGCCTGCTTTAAAAGAAGGCAAAATCGTTATTTGCGATAGATACTTAGATAGTTCTTTAGCCTATCAAGGTGGAGCGAGAGATTTAGGTATCGATAATGTCTTAAATATCAACTTATTTGCCACCGAAAATACTTGGCCAGATTTAACATTATTATTCGATATAAAACCCGAAATTGGACTTCAAAGAATCAGCGCAAACGCGAATCGTGAAGTCAATCGTTTAGACTTAGAAAAACTTGAATTTCACAACAAAGTGAGAGACTCATTTTTGCTTTTAGCAAAAAAATATCCGGAAAGATTTATCATCATCGATGCAAGCAAAGATAGAGAACAAGTTGCCAAAGATACGTTGGAGGCGATATTGTCTCGCTTATGCAAGTAGGCAAATATCTACAAAATAAACAACCAATTATTTATCGCACTTTTGTGCGTGCTTTAGAGCAGGGGCACTTGTCTCATGCTTATTTAATTAGTGGCAATCCTGGAACACCGCTTTTAGATGTTGCGAAATATTTAGCCAAAAGTATTTTGTGCGATGACCCTGATCCTTTAGCCTGTAACAACTGCATTACCTGTTTAAGAATTGATGATAATAACTATCCCGATTTTATTGTTTTAAATGGCGAAGAAAGCAGCATTAAAAAGAAACAGATTACCGGTATTGAATCGCAATTTGAAAAGACTGCTTTCGAAGCTAAAGGTAAGATGATTTACATTATTCACCTCGTGGAAAACATGAGTGTGGAAGCTGTGAATAGCATCTTGAAATTCTTAGAAGAACCAGAAAGTGAAATATATGCTTTCTTAACCACAAACAACGAGAACAATGTTTTACCCACAATCATTTCTCGTTGCCAATTATTAAGATTAAAACCAGTAGATAGAAAAGAAGTTATCAGAGGAGCTATAGAATTAAACGTTCCTCAAGAAGACGCTGAATTATTATCTTATTTTTATAACGATTCCGAACTCATCTACGATGTGATGAATTCCGATAACGAGAAAAACAATTATGAAATCGCTAAAAACGCCTTTAGAGAATTCTTAGAAGCTTTGCAAGAAGACGATAAGAGAGGCGCGATATATTTAGCACAGACAAAGATTATTCCTTTAGTGCAAACAAAAGAGGAAGCAAGATTCTTCCTCGATATGTTAGCGGAAGCCTTTGAGGATATCTTAAATGTGCAACATGGAAAATCGCCATTTCTATTAACATATGCTACAATCTTTCAAGAACTTTCCCAGAAATTATCTCATGTAGATGAAAGTTTAATAGAAATATTAAAAAATAGAAATTTGTTAAACCTTAATGTCAATCCAACATTATTATTAGATCACTTGGTTTTCCAAATTATTAAGGAGGACGAAAAATGATATCAAAAGAAACAAACGAAACCGTCGCTATAGATAACAGTGTTTATACAAACTTTGTCGGTATTAAGTTTTTCAATACCCCAAGAGCGTACTTCTTCGGATTAAAAGAAGATGAAGTTCTCGCTTTAGGAGATAAAGTTGTTGTGGAAACAGTGCGTGGTTTAGAACTTGGTGAAGTCGCCATCGAACCTATCACTATGGAAAAATACGAGAGCGAATTAGGTCTTAAACCCATTGTTAGAAAAGCTAACGATATCGACTTAAAAATCTATCAAAATAACTTAAAAGAGGCGGTTTCTGCACTAGAAATTAGTAAAAATGAAGCCGAAAAACTCGATTTAGATATGAATTTCATCTCTTGTGAATACACATTAGATAAAACCAAAGTTATCATCTCTTATGTCGCTGACGAAAGAGTAGACTTCAGAGAATTATTAAAATCATTAGCGAGTAAGTTACACACTCGTATTGAACTTCGTCAAATCGGTTCTAGGGACAAAGCCAAAATGATTGGTGGTATCGGTATTTGTGGTTTACCACTTTGCTGCTCCACATTCTTAAATGAATTTGATGGTATCTCTATTAATAGAGCTAAGAATCAAATGTTAGCGATAAACATTCCGAAGTTATCCGGTCACTGTGGCAAATTAATCTGCTGTCTTAAATATGAAGACGATGTCTATAGTGAAGAGAGAAAGAACTATCCTGATTTAGGTTCTAAACTTTGGATTGACAAAGTGGAATACACAGTTACTGGCATCAACATCATTTCCAAGATTGTCAAAATTGAAACTGATGAAGATGTAAAATTCATCCCATTAGAAGATTTAAAGAAACAAACTCGTTGGAAAAAGAATAGAGAAAATGTTCAGAAATAAAAGCTTCGACAATAAAACACCGCTTCTATATTTAGTAGCGACACCGATTGGCAACTTACAAGAGATGTCTAATCGCGCTTTAAATGTGCTCAAAGAAATGGATATCATCGCCGCGGAAGATACGAGAAATACCTTTATGCTCCTTTCCCAATACGGCATCAAAAAAGAACTATTCTCTTTAAGAGAACACAATGAATTAGAAGCATCAAAACACGTTATTGAACTATTAAAATCCGGAAAGAAAGTCGCCTATGTAAGCGATGCTGGCTATCCCGGCATTAGTGATCCGGGTTATCTATTAGTAAAAACCGCGATTGAAAGCGGCATCAGTGTTTCCACTATTTCTGGTAGCTCCGCATTTATTAATGCTTTAGTAGCGTCTGGACTTCCAACTGATCATTTCTATTTCTATGGTTTCTTGTCTAAGAAAGGCAACGATGCGAAAAAAGCATTAGAAGATATGTTAGAAAGAGAAGAAACGCTTATCTTCTATGAATCTCCGCATCATATCGAAGAAACAATTAAATTATTACATTCCGTATTTGGTGATCGTAGATGTGTCATCGCCCGCGAATTAACTAAACTCAATGAAGAATATATAAGAGGTAGTCTCCAAGAATTAATTGAATTAGATTTCTCCACACTTAAAGGTGAAATGGTCATCTTAGTGGAAGGCAAAAATCATTTAGATAATGAGATTAACGATTCTGTTATTCAAAAGAGATTAGAATTTATTATTAATAAAGGTGTTAGTAAGAAAGCTGCAATTGAGATTGTTTCCGACGAATTAAAGGTTGGAAAAAATCGAGTCTATAAAATAGCTCAAGATATGTAAAACGACCGCAGAAACGGCCGTTTTTCTTTATTTAATGTTATTTTTATATCTTCTTATAGGCTGGAAGATATCTTTTTCTTTTTGTCTTAAATCAAAATATAGATAACCAAGTAAAGAACCGAGATAAGTAAATACACCTAACGCTGATATTAAGGAAGCGGTCTTTAGATAAGGTGTATAGAATTCTAATTTATAAGAACAATTACCTTTACCACTGATGAAGGAAACAAAGCCACCTTGTCCATTGAAGACATTAACATTTTGTTTCTTTCCAGTTGAATCAATCATCGTGAGTTTAAATCCTTCTTCGAAAGCTAAACGAGTGACGACCACTCTTTCCTTTTCAAAATTGGTTTTGAAAATGTGAGTATTCGCACTGCTCTTTACATCAGTAACAACGTTTTCCTTAAGTTTGTTATATTTGCTGATGAAATTGGTGTACGAATCAATATAAATGGTATTTAAAGTTGTTGATGGTTTACTACCTCTAAAGGCATAAATAATCTTTTGAATCTTTGGAGCGTTTGCCTTAATAGAACCATCTTTGTTATAAGTTGGAGTGATATAGAAAGATCTAATATCTTTTCCAATTCTGGTGTTGGAATAGAAACCATCGTTATGGTTATCGTAGGTAACTATCTTGTTGTTATCATCAACAAAATAGATATCCATTTCTGCACCAGCGGCAAAAGAGCCTTTTAAGTAGAAGATGTTACCATTAGGATCATAAAGAGAATTCATTGTGGTTGGATCAATATCTAAAACCGCTACCCATTCTCTATTTCCTTTTTTGCTCTCTGGAATATGGGAATATTTTTCAAATGTATCGTTATCAGTTCGACATAAATCGAGATATTCTTGAGCGGTTAATCCTAAAGAATTGACTTTTTCTCCCTTGGAATTGGCTCCACTATAGATATCGTAAAAAGTCATTATCGAAGCACCAGCGCCACTAGAACCATATCTCTTGATGTTTAATAACTTATAGAGATTTTGAGGAAGTTCAACGTGAGGATCAGTAACGACTATGTCTTCGTGGCTTTGTAATTCGTTAACTAAATCTTCTTTACCAAGAACGTTCGTAATCGCACCTTGTAAATATAGTTCTTCCAGACCCAAAACATTTCTTCCACCAGAAGAGCCATATAGATTAGTGTAACTTTCAACTTTTGTAGAATCTCCTTCGGTTAAGAAGACGGTATCATAAGTTAAAGCAAAATCGATATAGTCAATATTCTTATACACTCTAAAGTGGCTATTTGAGTAATCATCAGTAACATCAACATAGTTGAATGGAACATTATAACGGAAATTTTCACTACTTGCTTCGCGACGACTTTGGTAATGATAATAATCGTCTTCCACAAAGTAATATTTCACACCTAACAAAGTATCGAGATTAATTCTCTTTTGTACATAAGTACCACTCCAACTACCTGGTGCTGTACCATTGGTAATAGCTGACCAGTTAGATACATCGGCGACATTGTAGTTATAGATAGAATGGAAGAAATTAAATCCGTTATAACCATTCCTCATCTCATCATTAGAAGCAGAACTACTCGCTAAAGATGAATAAGTACGATAATAACTCTTGTCGTATTTTTGATTCTTGGCGATTAATGAATGGAGAACATTGTTTTTCACTAAACCCTTGTTCGTATAATAATAGTTTTCAACACCATGACCTTGTATAACAAAAGCGCCCATTGCGACGATTTCTGCCACAATAAATCCAGTAAAAACATGGTAAAACTTAGTTTTTTTCTTAATTTTTAGAAGAATTAGAACAAACGCCATAATGGAGACGTAAACTAATTCAATAACTACCGCTAACCAGATAGGAACTCTTTCAGTGAAGTTTTCGTTGAAGTGAGTAACGATAAAGTTAGCAGCGATACCCGCACCGATAATAAGAATCACTTCTGAGACGTAACCGATAAGAATATTGAAATGACTCTTTTCTTCGTATTTGTCTAAATACAGACCCACATAAGCAATAAGCGATGTAGTTACAAATAATGTCCATCTACTATAGGCTTGAGTAAACCCGTGGAATAAGTAATAGAACATCGGAGTAAATAAAGCAAAAATGAAGAAGGCAAATGGCACTAAAACGGAATAGTGTTTCTTTTTCAAGGATTCAATTAAAGCCGGAACCAAAAACATTGTTATTGGTAAGAAACAGAAGAACGATCCTGCCACATTATCATATGTTTCATTCCCCATCACAGTTAAAGGTGTACCTCTACAACTTGTGACCGGGAAAATAAATTCAATGAATGGATAAAGAGCGCGAGCTTTATTTTGGTTTGTAGGAGCAAAGTTTTCTACACCGGTGATATTTGCGGTCCAGGAAGTTAACATATTAAATATCTTTTTGAAGTTATGGGCTTTAAAAGCTTCTTGGAGATATTGTAAATAATTAGTGCCTGCCGCTCTTGGAGATGTTAATGCGTGCATCGCTGATGGAAATACCACCATCATCGGTATCATTAGACCCGCTAAAAAGCCTAAGAATCCCATGCCTAAGATATATAAATTATCTTTCCAGTTATTTAGTCTAATTCTTTGGAAATAGCGGAACATCGCATATAAGAATGCACACATTACAAAGCAGATGCAGAAGAAATAATTCACAAAGCCCATCAAGCAGATAGAACCCGCTAAGACCCAAGGTTTCTTTTCTTTAAGAACTCTTTCAACACCTAGTAGCATTAGTGGGAAAACTAATAAAACACCGGAGAAGTGATTAAACCATAAATACCAAGTAATCCATCCAGAAAAACCATAAGCTAAACCAGTTATTTTAGCGGTTCTTCTCGAGACACCCATATAACGCATATATAGGAAGAATGTCATTCCACTAGCAGCCATTTTTACAATGGTTAAAATAGCCATACCTTGTGGCACCAATTGACGAGGCACGAATAGAATGGGTAAGAATGTCGGATCAAACAAATAATAGAAAGAATTGGAACCAATGTTGTCGGCACCTAAATAAGTATTTGTATCATATAAAACGAATTCACCAGTTTTAAAGAAATGCCACCAATCATCATATCCGTTTGTGTAAAAAGCGAATTGTTGAGAAGTATAGTCTCCAGTGAATGGTGTTGTGAAATAATTGATAAAAAGTGAGGTCGCAAAAAAGAGAACTCCAACCACCAAAAGAAGCAGGAAATAATAGAACATCGAATGGATGTCTTTTAACCAAACAGGAAGATAATCTTTGAATTTCTTCCTGGATACATTAAAAACTATCTCGTTACCCATACTTGTATAGTACACATTATACACGCATATAAGAAACAAAATTTTACTTTTTCTTGCATTTTAATAATACCTTTTCTATCATAGAAAAGATTTTTTAGGAGGTAGTCTATGGACATTCGTAATATTGCAATCATCGCTCACGTCGACCATGGTAAGACTACCTTAGTTGACCAATTATTAAAATCTTCTGGTGCTTTCAGAGAAAACGAAGATGTCGCTAACCGCGTCATGGATAGCAATGATATCGAAAGAGAAAGAGGCATTACTATTCTTGCTAAAACTACCTCTATCATGTATCACGGCACCAAAATTAATATTTTAGATACTCCGGGGCACGCTGACTTCGGTGGTGAAGTTGAACGTATCATGAACATGGTTGATGGCTGCCTCTTATTAGTGGATGCCTTTGAGGGCACTATGCCACAAACTAGATTCGTTCTTAAGAAAGCTCTTGAAGCTCATATCAAACCAATTGTTGTCATCAATAAAATCGATAGAGCCAATATCGATATCGCCAAAACATTAGATGAAGTCTTAACTTTATTTATCGAATTAGGCGCTCCAGATGAATTCTTAGAATTTAAAACCGTCTATACCTCAGCCTTACAAGGAACGTCATCTTTAGATCCTGATATTTCTACACAAAAACCAGGAATGGATGCAGTTTTGCAGTTAATTATTGATGAAATACCAGAACCAAAAGTTGATGTTAACAAACCACTTCAATTACAAATTTCTTTACTAGACTATAACGACTTTGTTGGAAGAATTGGTATCGGCACAGTTAAGAATGGTAGCATTCATGTTAACGATACGGTCGCGGTTTCGCGTTTAGATGGTTCCACTAAAACTTTCAAAGTTATGAAGTTATTTGGCTATCAAGGAATCAAGAGATTAGAAATTGAAGAAGCCAAGGCTGGTGAAATTTGTGCGGTTGCTGGTTTACCAGATATCAACGTTGGCGAAACCATCTGTCCACCCAGCGAAATCAATCCCTTACCATTAATTCATCTAGATGAACCAACATTACAAATGACTTTCGGCACTAATACATCTCCATTCTCAGGAAGAGACGGAAAGTTATTAACTGCTAGGAAGATTGAAGAGAGACTATTTAGAGAAACACAAAAAGACGTCGCTCTTAAAGTCCAAAGAGTGCCAAACGCGGAAAATTGGGTAGTCTCCGGTAGAGGTGAATTACACTTAGGTATTCTCATAGAGAATATGAGAAGAGAAGGCTTTGAATTAGAGGTTTCTAAACCAAAAGTCATCATCAAGGAAATCGATGGTGTTAAATATGAACCATATGAAGATTTAGATATCGATGTTCCTAATGAATTTGTGGGAGATATTATGACTTCATTAGGCAATAGAGACGCCGAAATGATTAACATGGATGTCAAAGAAACCACAACCAAATTAACATATGTTATTCCTTCTAGAGGATTATTAGGTTATGTCACCAACTTTATGACTTTAACCAAAGGTTATGGAATCTTGTCTCACGTCTATAAAGAATATCGTCCTATGGTAGGAACAAACCTCGGCGAAAGACAATTAGGCGTCTTAGTAGCTACTCAACCAGGCACTGCTACACCATACGCCATTGAACACGTAGAAGAAAGAGGCACGATGTTCATCGAACCAGGAACTGAAGTTTATGAAGGTATGATTATCGGTGAAAATAGATACGATATCGACTTAGCGGTTAACTGTGTTCTCAAAAAAGAATTAACCAATATGAGAAGCGCTAACAAAGACACAACTGTTGTTCTTAAGAGTCCAAGAAGAATGTCGTTAGAAGCTTGTCTAGATTATATCAACTCCGATGAATTGGTGGAAATCACTCCTACTGCATATCGTATGAGAAAAAAGATTCTCAATACCGTGGATAGAAAGAAATACGATTCCCGTAAAAAAGCTGAGGAAAAAGAAGAAAATTAACAAAAATACTGCCGTTTTGGCAGTATTTTTAATTCGTTTATCAATTGTTAAATCTTTACACCAACAACGTTTTCTACCGGTAAAGAGAAGGCAATACCTTGGCCATCTGTTCCTAAACCAGCAGCTTTATAAATGGCGGATAACATCGCATCTCTAATCTCCACTGCAGTAAGGATCATAACCATTTCTTTATCTGGTGTAATGACGATGTTATATCTCTTTTCCATATCTTTTGTTCCAGTTCCGCGAGCGTGGATAATTGTTCCACCTCTTGCACCGACTTCTCTAGCCGCATCCATAACAAC
>JAEEHE010000077.1 GCA_016280685.1 Caryophanales bacterium | reverse complement strand
CTTCTAATTAAATAACTATAAACAAGTTGTTTGTCTTGATATAAACAAACTTAACCGAGGGACTCTCGGGGATAGCCCATTGATACTGAAATCACTAGATTTCTTGAGTGGGAAGCCCCCATCTTCTATAAGTGGGGGAGGGTGTCACCTACTAAGTATTTGGCGAATACCACTCCAATATGGACCACCACTCCAGTAATGACATAGCAGGAGACGATGATTAATGTCCAGACAATTGCAGGGACGTTTTCGGAGATGAATTTAAAGACTGGGAAGGTATGTCCATCATAATGATAGAAATAATCACTACCTGTGGTAGCGTCAAAGATCCACACCGCTAAGGCTAAGATGCCGAATAATGACATTCCATAATAGACATCGTTCTTTTTTAAATCATAATATCTAGTCGTTAACATGATTAAAGGAATAATGACATCTAATGCGTGATAAAGAATAGAATGCACACCAGAGAAGGAGAAAGCGCTATATCCCACGGGTGGACAACCCACAAATAAAGTGATAAATCCCATAATCATATTCACCACCACTAAAAAGTTAGAAGCGGCAGTTCTAATAATTTTATTTTTGACAAATACGGCAAGTGGGAAGACAAACATCAACATATTACAGCTATGCAAAGGAAGCATAGATGAGATATTGAATTGATATTCATTAGGCTTAGCAATGCATAATGACCATAACAAGCAATAATAAGAAAGCATGGATATCGTATAGACAATCCATAAAACAATAAGTACTATCTCTACCTTTTTCTTATCTTTCTTCATCAAATAAAAAGCCGCGAAGAAACCGATAAGTAAAAGGATGACCACTAATAATATGTGATCAAACTTAAAAGCATAGCTTTCTAAATTACGATTCAACCAGTCTTTGGAAATAAAGAAATCCATTATTATTTATCGGATTCAGGTAATGACGCAGCAGCGATTGATTGACCCAATCTTCTCATAAAATCACTGGGCATACCGATATCGATATGTTGATATTCTGGGAATTCTTTAGATAAGACATCTCTCGCCACTTTTAAGATAGTTTCTCCACCTTTACCAGATGTGACTCTACCTAATAATAAAACGTGTTTAATTTCATAGAATTCCGCGTAGAACGCTAATGTATAAGCAAGGTAGACACCGATAGATTCAAATATCTGATTTGCTCCTTCATGTCCTTCTTCATTGAGTTTTTGTACGACTTTAAGCTTTTCCGCTAAAGTGAGATTAGGATCTAATTCGATACCTGCTCTTGGAGCCAATTTAATAACTGCGTCTTGGGAGAAATATTTGCAACCGACGCCAAAGTCTTTGCTCCATTCATCCACCATCGCACCTTTGTTAAAATCCATAGGCATAAAGGCTAATTCCGAGAACCATCCGGGTAAGTTGCCATTCTTATCGACATAGCCAACTGCTTCACTAGTTCCCATCGCGATACCTAAAACACAATTATCTTTAAGGTCTAATGCACCTGCTAATGCGGTGACATCACCATCGTTAGCGACTTCAAAAGGAATAGGATGTCCTAATTCTTTTTCTAGTCTCTTAACTGTATTGATATAAGCACCTTTAACTAGTTCAAAATTCTCTTTCGGAACTTTAATAAAGATGGACGAAACCATAGGTTTATTTTCCACAATAACACCTGCTGCAGAGATACCAATTGCGTCGACATCTCCTCCTAATTTATCAATTGCGGATTTCATTGCTTTATAAAAGAAATCATAGTGATAATTAATATCTTCGTTTAATTTAGGAAGCCATACGATTTCTTCGGATGATAAGACTTCACCATCTTTAACCGCGGATACTTTTATATCAGAACCACCGACATCAAAGCCTATTCTTCTACCTTCTAAATGACCGCCGACCGCTAAAGAGGAGGACTTCATCTTTGGGATGTTTTCATATGTACATTCCACGACTTCCATCTTTCTTTCAAAGACCGTACCCATAAAGTGATAATCAAAATCACGAAGTCCACCTTCGGAATAATAATTCTTAATGTTGTTATAAACGACATGAGAGCCAGCAATATAGATTTTGAAACCACCGACAACCCATAAAATACATTTGATTAATCTCTCAACGATAAAAGTATTTCTTTCATCATCAACACCATCAGGAAGAATGTCGAATTCTTTACGATAGATATAACCATTCGCTCTTTCTATAGAGATAACTAGATGTTGCTTATTAGAGTATTTATTAACATCTTCAGCGAATTTTCTTAATTCGATAATCGCTGGTTTAAATTCGGGTTCAAGAATTGGTTTAATCATATTATCTGACCTTCTTTCCTTCTTTATAAGTCGCCACAACATGAAGTGTGTTATCTAATAAAACAATATCCGCTAATTTGCCGACTTCAATTACACCTCTATCATCAAAATGTAATGCTTTTGCGGCGTTTCTGCTGGATATTTTCGCTAAATCGATTAAAGATGCACCGGTAATGTGATACATATTTCTTAAGCCTTGATCCATGGTTAATAAAGAACCTGCTAAAGGACCGGTAGTCAAATAAGCAGCCCCATCTCTTTTCACGCAATCAAGACCGAATAATTGGAATGTTTCCATATCGCTATTCTTCGCTCTTAAAGCATCGGTGATCATCACAAATCTTTCCGGACCGATAATCTTATAAGATGTCGCTAATGTGTTTGGGCAGACATGGATTGTATCGCAGATAAACTCGGTATATAGTTCATCGAAATAGAAAGCGGCAGTGACGATACCGGGTTTTCTATGATGATGTGGGCTCATCGCATTATGCGTATGTGTGGTATTTGTTAACCCCTTATTAATAGCGAGCATCACTTGTTCAAAAGTCGCATCACTATGACCAGCGCTCAATGTCACACCATTCTTTGTGACATGTTCAATAAATTCTAAAGCACCTTCGTTCTCTGGGGCTAAAGTGATATATCTAATATTGTTTCCGGATAATTTTTGTAGTTCATCGAATTCTTTAATATCGGGATTACGAATAAACTTTTCATTTTGTGCGCCTTTATATTTCGCATTGATATAAGGACCTTCAAAATGAATGCCACCTAATGATGGAATATCTTTTTTAACTTTGTTAACTCTCTTACAAACTTCCGCTAAAGAGTCTCTATCACTTGTTAAAGTGGTAGCCATAAAAGTAGTAACACCTTCTTGATATAAAGATTCCGCTACTATTTTATATTCATCTTCCTTTGCATCCATGAAATCGATACCCGCACTACCGTGGATATGAATATCAATAAACCCAGGCATAGCGATATTTCCTTCACCATCAATCGCGTCACCGAAAAAATCACCATTTCCGATTTCTTTTATTAAACCGTTTTCAAAGATGAGATAACCATTATCGATAATTCGATCTTCAAGAACAATTTTTAAATTTTTAATAACCATAAAGAAACCTCCAGTTATAGTTCGCCAATTCTATCAGTATATTCAAATTCGTAAATATTAAAGGGATTGCCTACAGAGAATAATTTACCTTCGTTATTAACAGCGAGATGCTCAAATTCTTCTGCCACACCAAAGTCTTTCCACAAATCTTGATAATCTAAGATAATCTTTCTTTCATATAAATCCACTACACGCATTTTCGGCGCTCTTAAAGGATTATCTTTAGAATTAAAGGAGAATGTTTGATAGAGATGATGATCGCTGATGAAACCACCTTGAGTTGCAGTTTCACTAGGTAGTTCAAAAGTCGCTAGAGATTCAGAAGCACGAAGAGCTTCTTCTGAAGAACGATAATCAGGTAATTCAAAAGTATAGAATCTAATGAAATTATCAGCCTCTTTCATATAGGTATTCTTTGTGTATCCACCATAATATATGGTGCGGTCTTCATAATCATAATAAGAATTCATGAAATATAATGGACCTTTATCATCATCGAATTCTAAAGATAATTTTTGCACTTGAGCGACGCGATATTCTCCACCAAGTTGATAGATTCTAAAAGCGATAGTCGAATGGACTTTGGAACTCTCCATAGAAATATAAAGGAGAGGGAATTTATCGTGTGCCGAATAGAAATCTGGACCAAAGAACATCTGGTTGCAGTGCCAATCAGTGTTGACTGTGCCAGTTTCAATAATATGAACAGGACCTTTATTCATCTTATTAGTGTCATAGATGATAATAGCTTCAAAGTTATCCGCACAAATAGCGTAATAATTTTGATAACAAGAAGCACCTTGATATGAGAAATTAATTGAAGTTTGATAGACATTTGCAATCTTTTTAATGCCTGTTAGACGGAAATTCTCCTCATCGACATCTAATTGTTCACCATCAAAATAATAGTTGTAATAATAATATTCGTTAGTAGCAGCGTATCTTAAAATATAGGCTAAAGAAGGCACTAAAATGCAGAGGGTAATAATGGTTGGATATTTTTTAAGCCAACTCCAAACTTTATTCAGGAAGTTTTTCCACTTGCTCATTAGTTGAAACCTCCTTTCTAATCTTACGCACTCTAATAGTTATCACAATCGCTGTCGCCATCGCGTAGAAAGAGATAACAAATTGTAAAGCCCAAGGAGTGTAAGCAAATATTCTATTCGCAACAATGTTATTGGCAATAAATGGGAATTTAGCGAATCTCGCGATTAAAAAGCTCAATGTTTCTAAACCAATTAAAACAAAGATATAAATTAATGTTTTCTTCGCGTCTTTTTCTTTATTGTTTTCAATGAAGATCTCTCGACAGCCAAAGAAGAAATAACAATAGAATACAATTGTTAATAATTCTTGAGACATCGAGAAAGCCTTAGCAAGCACTAGATAAGTGCCATCATTAGATGTTTCACATACAGAAGAGAGAAACAAAACCACCATCGAGATGCCTAATGTTATAAATGCGTACTTGAAGGATTTATTAAACCTCCACAAACGTAACATCGCTATAAAAAACAAGATATAAGCAGCAACGATAAAAACGACAAAGGCTTCTAACCATCTCGGTAAAAACTTAAATGAAGAACCAAAAGAGAAGTTCGCTAAGGCCGCAAAAATAAGTGCAACCATAAAGATAATTATCGAGTTAGTTATTCTCTTAAAAGGATCAATAACTTTTTTCTTTTTCATAACTTCATATTATATACAAGAATTTAACAAATAGTAATTATTGTTAATAATTCGCATATATCTTAATAAAAAAGCGATATATCGTGTTGATATACCGCCTTAATTTATAAATATCTAACAATTATGCGTAAATAATATTAGAAATGTAGATATCACCAGTGAAGTGATAGATCTTCATAACGAAGAAGTTGATATCATAAGCATCGCCTGTGACTGTGATATTGTGCCATTGTCCATCAGGAATTAAATTCATTGTACGACCTTGATAGGCTGCACCATACCATTGAGCCATTGTATGAACATCACTATTGCCATCATTGCCTAATTCACTATTAATATCAACGTATAAGTATGAAAGAGTAACAGAAGTTAATCCTTCTTTCGCATGACTGAATCTCCATTCAGACCAGTTGTTGTTATAAGTGAACTTTTGATCTTCTCTCTCATAATGTGCAGAGAAACGAATTGCTTCAACACCACCAACTTCATAATATTCAGCATGACCAGCTTCATTGGAAGCTTCACCTATAGGTGCTTTCCATGCATCTTGTTGTTCAACACGTCTAACTTGTTTTTCTAAGAAGATTTCTTTAATACTGGCATCATTAACATCAGCTGCGGCTTTGCCGGAAGCATAAACGATATTGGAAATATAGATATCACCAGTGAAGTGATAGATCTTCATAACGAAGTAGTTGATATCATAAGCATCGCCTGTAACAGTGATAACATGCCATTTTCCATCTGGAATTAATGTCATTGTGCGACCTTGATAGGCTGCTCCATACCATTGAGCCATTGTATGAACGCTACCGGCACCATCATCAAAGGTTTCAGTATTGCTATCTTCGTATAAATAAGCGAATGTCACAGCGGTAATACCAGCTTGTTGATGAGCAAATCTCCATTCAGAGAATCCGCTGTTATAAGCGAATTTTGGATCACCACTGGCATAGTGTGCGGAGAAGTGAATAGCATCTCTACCGCCAATTCTATAGTAATCAGCGTGACCAGCTTCATTAGAAGCATCACCAATAGGTTCCTTCCATGCATCTTGTTGTTCAACACGTCTAACTTGTTTTGTTAAGAAGACTTCTTTAATGCTTGCATCAGTAATATCTGCGGCATCAGGTTTTTCTACTAAGTTTAAGTCTGTAAGTAAGATGGCATAGCTAGTAGAATCATTAAGATAACTACCTACATAAAGAACAACTGATTTGTTGCCTTTAATGACATCAGCATCAGTAATGACAAAATCATTATTCGTTAAGAAACCAAAGGAAGAAATATTGGCAACAACCTTATTTGCGTAGGTTGTGAATGTAATCTTACCATTTGTAATTTCACAATTATCCCAAGCGCTTGCAAACGCAGGTGTGTTATCACTAGATAAACCAAGTCTAAATCCTGCTGGGTTGCCAGTTGGATCTGCATCATTGACTTGTACGTTGCCTAACTTAAAGGAAACTTCAGAGTATTTGGTAAAATCAATTCTTGGAAGGTGAGCATCGAGAAGACCCCAACCATAATAGGCATAAGCGATAGAGGTAGGACCGAAAACATTAAGTTTATTTCCACCATTATAACCTCCGCCCCAAGTAGAAACATCGGTTGTACCATTCATTAATTTTGCACCGTAATTATTAGTGGTGAAATTAACTGCGCCTGCTGGTCTTTCGACAACATCACCGCAAACAGAACAGGTACCTGTTTCAACTGGAGAAATCTTGCTATTATCCCAAACGTAATGGTGTTGTTTTTCGCCAGCATAAACTTCTGTACTATAAATCATTCCGCCTTCAGGAATGTCCCAGTTCCAAATACCTAAAAACGCATTTAAATTTGTAGCAGTTTTAAATTGAGCATCCATGACAATACTGGAAGATAATCTCTTGGCAGCATCCCATTTTCCAACATATCCATCCCATTGGTTGGAAGCATTTCTTTCAAAAGAGAAATAATACCAGGTACTATTCCACATCGTGAGATTCTTGCCAGCTGCGATTGCTACTTCGGCATCATCACCACCAGAGTTGCCACCAAACATAATGCCGTAATTCAATGTGGAATCGACATATAAACCGAAAGAAAGGAAGTCGTAACCAGAAATATCTAAATTAGCACCCTGATTACCACTGGCAGTAAATACTCTACCAGAAGATCTTTGATAACCAGCAGCAGTTGTGGATGGAGCAGTTTTAGTTAAATCAGCATCTGATAAAGCGCTTTCCGCTACTTTTGCTAATGAATAAGTATAGCGGTCATCGTTTTCCACAAATCCACTTGTTTCCCAACCATTCACATCGGTAATTGTTCCTGTTGGAGCAGTAAAGACGTGCTCGTTGCTGTTACAACTAACCCAGTATTCTTTAATACCAGGAAGAGCACCAGGCATTCTCTCAGCATAATGGTTCCATGTTTCATCAGCGTGGACACCAATCTTAAATAGAGAACCACCGTTTTGAATAGTTAAGGCAAAAACTAAAGCGCCAGCGCATGCTAAAGCGCAAGCACCAGAAAGAGCAAAAAAGTTTCTTTTCTTCATATTTAATTACCTCTTTATATTTTTATAGTATATAAAATACAAGTCTGGTTTGTAGGAAAAAATAGCGATAGTTCCTATATATTGCGATTTTATTAAGATTTATTGATAACAAATTGCAAAATATTGATTCTATCAATTCATTTATGAATTATTTTTCTTTTGGTTGATATAATCCTTTGCGGTAAATTTCCGGATAATTGTCTTGGTTAATATATAAATCAAATTTGCTATTAGAAAACAACATAAAGATAACGATAACCATCGGGTAATAAAATAGCGACATCCCGATAAGAAGAACATCCTTCACTAATATGAAAATGAAATCGATATTGTTGAAGATTAGATTCTCGTAGAACAAGAAGATGATGATAATAGGCCACACCACCATTAATAAGCCTAATAATGACCATCCGATATTTTTGAAATAGAAGAAATAAGAGGCTTTGATATAATCCCACATCTTCGTTTGATAGATATTGATATGAAGATATGACCACAATAACGCCGGTAGGAACATCACGAGGCAAATCAATAAGGCAACTGGTCCAATAAAAGAACCAAAGAAGAAAGCTCTTAATAGATAAGTTAATGCGTAAAAACCTGCAAAAATGAGATAAATTAAGAAGAAATGCTTAAAATTCTCTTTAATTCCCATACGGAAATCATAGAAGAAATCAATACCCTCTTGGAACACTAAGAGTTTCAAAACACGGAAGATACCACTTAGGAATAAAACTACGATTATGAAAAGAATAAGTAGTCCTAGATTAAGAGAGATATCCCATAACAATAGGACACCAAACAAATCTTCTTCACTATAGAATTCTAAGGTCATACCCATCTTACCGATTTCCATAAAGACAGAAAAAATCAAGATTGGTAATAAAGAAAGAAATAGCATCGTCCCACATTTAAAGATGGTCATAAAGTTGTGCTTATAAACATCCTTAAAAGCGGCCTTCCTTGAAGTCGGTAGTAAAGAATAGGAATAGTCAACATTAGAGAATCTTTTCTTACTCATCTAT
This sequence comes from Caryophanales bacterium, assembly GCA_016280685.1. Next base: position 3,241 of record JAEEHE010000077.1, on the reverse strand, counting down.
TTCCTTCTCCAATGTGCTTCTCAGCCCGACCACTACTTCATTTTGAGATTTTAAGAAATCAGTGGGTGTAAATTTATTTATAAATTTGCCATTATCAAAAACATAGATATAATCCGCGAGTAAAAGAGCTTCTTGAATATTATGAGTAACAAAGACAACCGTCTTCTTTTTCTCTTTAATTTGCTCTTTGATATAGTTATCCACCATCACTCTATTCGGCCCATCCAAGTTACTCGTAGGTTCATCGAATAGATATAAATCTCTTTCTTCCACTAATATCTTTGCTAAGGCAACACGTGATATCTGCCCTAAGGATAAAAATTTAGATTTACGAGTTAATAAATAATCGATATCTAAGATGGAAGTAATGTGTTTAATCAATTGATCAGCTTCATCGTGGTCTACTTTATGAGTCCTTAACGGAAAAGCAATATTGTCATAGACATTCATATGGGGGAATATCGCATAGTTTTCGCTCATATAAGCGATCTTTCTATTCTTCAAAGGTATTGTTTCAATATCTATGTTATTGAAGCTAATTTGGCCTTCGTAATATAAAGAAGAGGTAATGCATTTAAGTAGTGAAGTCTTGCCACATCCTGATGGCCCCACCACAACATTGAATGCTCCATCTTCAAAAGAAAAAGAAACATCGTCAATCGCTGTGACGACATCTCTTTTTTTATTTTCGTATAAAACAGAAACGTTTTTAAATTCGATTCTCATTAATATACATTAACATAGATTAATTCATTAACGGACACTAAATTATAGGTGAATGTTAATAATATATCTGTGGTTCCTGTACTTAAAGCGGTAATGGTATGGTCATTCATAGAAACCACGCTACTATCTAAGATATCGGAAGTCAATCCGTATTCAGTGATGATTTCATAACCATAATTCACCACTGGTTGAATATCAAATGTATCTCCGACATTTAAGTTATATACCTTCTTATCAAAAGTAATATTTAATGTTTCTTCTGGTTCATAATTAGTGACATTAACCGCACATCTTGCGGTATATGTTCCCACCTGAACAGTGCAGATGGTGTTACCAACTTTCTTCGCTGTGATTAAACCATCTTCCACAGTAGCGATATCTTCATCTCTAATATTCCAGAAAACAAGATAATCTTTTAAAGATTCATCGATTTCTAAACCTAATTGATAAGTTCTATCTTCAGGGATATAGATTGATGTCTCGGAAAGTTTAATTAAAGAATGTATTTCTTCTTCACTTGATGATTGAGGAGAAGAAGACTGGTTATTATTTTTATTACATCCCATTAAGAAGAAGGGGATAAACGCTAAAAGGAATAATTTCTTTTTCATGTTCCTACCTCCCATTAATCAAAGATGTTATTGATGCCATTACCTTCACCGGCATGGGTAATACCGAATAATTGAATGTAATATTCCCAAGTTTCTAGCATCTCATTAATTTCTTCCGTTGTGTAATTACCTCTATATAAGCTCATCTTTAGATAGATGACTGAGAGATATTCTTTCATCACTCTATTCTTTAAAGTTGTATATAAAGAGTAATCAACTTCTTCGATATGTTTAATCGCTTCTAACGCTCTAGAGATATCTAAATCTAATTGTCTCACTAAAGAGAATGGATAAAGTCCACTATTGCGGATATCACCAGTTGTATCGCCGATAGATGATTGCACTAAAGCTTGGTAATAAGCATATCTATCTCTAATTAATTCGTAGATATCTTTCATATAAGGATAGGCATCTTTATAGAAGTGCTTCAAGAAGTCATCCGCTAAATCTTCATAACTGCGATTGACATTCCACATCAAGTTAGCTTCTACATAACTTCTCATCTCATCAAAGCAACAGATATTACTATCAGAAACACCTTGTGTGAGCATATAGGTCGCACCGGCTTCTAAACATTCTCTATACATGCCACTGACAGAACCAAAGTTATTGAAGTTTACAAAGTAAATACGATAATTAAGATCATATAAATACATCATGATTTGATTTTTTGCCACACTTGCCCAACCATCTAAAATCTGTTTGGTTTCTAAGTTAATAGGTGCGGAGAATGGAGAACCATAATTCGCTTGAATAGGCGCTAAATAAATACGGAGTTTTTCATGTAATTTGATCTTGTCAGAATAAGGAATGCAATGACCTTCTTTATCCTTAAGTGGGCGACCATCTTCCCCTCTTTTGACCGGAGGTTCAATCGTCGGTAAATAAGCAAATGTTAAATATTGAATTTGTCGACCGGGTTGATTGACAGATAAATATTCTTCCACTTCTTCGATGATGTGATTCATGAAAGCGATTTGTAAGCCGGATTGTGTTCCTGCCCATTCATTCATCGCCCTTAAGCATCTTTCGCATTTACAAACATTTTGTGTATCTTCTTGTGCGCACATTACATAGATGGATTCAGGTTCATTAATGATAGCTTTTATCATCTTTTGGGCGATGAGATGTTCTAACTCATGACCGGCAGTAAAACAGAAGCCATTATTAATCATCAAACCGCGAAGGTTTTGAGCGGGTCTTGGTTGTCCTGGGAAGATAAACCAATCAGGATGAGATTCGCCATAACGCACGCCATTATCATCTAAGTCCCAAGGACCGACGAAATATTGAAGATGATTATGACCATAAGTCGCTCTATTCCATTCTTCACCACGAGAGTTATTGATTAATCTTAATCTACGTGTGTGAGAAGCATTAGACATCGTGTATAAGGTAGAAATACTTCTTCCATCAAAAGATGGAACGACAAACTTGTCTTTATAATGAGGAAGATTAATCGTGTCTTTGTGTTCATAATAAATTTCTGAATCATGATAATAACGATAATCGATTAAATCTTCTAAAAGATCATAGACACCATAAAGAGTGCCATATCCTTTATAGTTCTTACCAGAGACGATATAGATACAATAATCTTTTGTGGCAATAAAGTAATTGGATAAGGAATTATCTAATGATGAGTAATCAAAATCAGGGAAGGCATTCGCAAATTGAGTAGTTCTGCCTAAAGAGATATAACGATAAGTTCTCTTCACTTCTCTTTCGTTGATGATAGGAATATCAACATTCGTGGATTCCTTGATGAAATAGTTAAGTTCTTGAGTAGCGATACTCTCTTGGCTCATCGGATTCTTGGGAGAGACGATATAATATGTCGATAAACCATTTTCCACGACAAATTTATCGGAATAATATTCAGTTTTTTCTTCTATTTCTTCGCT
>JAEEHE010000076.1 GCA_016280685.1 Caryophanales bacterium | reverse complement strand
TATTCTAATTATTATAAAGGTAAGAATCCAATAATGATTCTGCGGTTCAGATCATTAGTGCCGCATTTTTCTACGACAACGCTGATACCTGCGGAAACGCTAACTTCAAAGCCTTCATCGACAAATTCGGCTTCTTCGTTATTTTTGCAATTCACGATAACAGAAATACCATATTTTTTACCGGCTTCAAATGGAGAAGAACCCTCTCCACCACGCGCAAAGAACTTGTTGCTCACGCCATCGGAATTATAAACAATCCAATATAAATTAGAACTACTAGATAGGCTTACTAAATCATTTGATAATTCGATGACATTTAAAGCGCTGGGAATTTGTCCCACAACAGGAGTTGGAATATTACTTAATGAAAGCGAATGGATTTGATATTTTCCATCTAATCTAGAGAAAAGATAAACAAATGTTAGTAATTTGCCTTCTTGGCTAATGATTTCCGCTTCTTCACCATTGATATAAGCTTTCACATCAGTAGCAAAATCTAAATCGGTTGATTGCACCATGATTTTGATGCCATACGTATCACCTTCATGGAACTTAATCGTATCTTCCGAAGCAGAATAGAAGAAATTGTGGTTTTCATTGTCGTAATTAACAACCCAAGTATGTTGAGCAATTACACATCCTGTATTAGTGACGGAAATACCAGCGAAGGTTGGGGTTTCACCAGCAACAGGATCCGTGACACCGGTGACATAGATTTCATGGTGTTCCACTATTTCAGTTCTGGGGAACGTTAATCTAACGACATATTTGGTCTTATCATCGCTTAAAGAAAGAAGATCCGCTGGTTTGGTATTAATAAAAATGGAGGCGTGTTCTACAAATTCATATGGGTAAGTTAAACAAAGGCGGGCTTTATAGATTCTTCCACCCTCAAATACATTAGAACTATCTCCAAAATCAGAGAAGAAGCCATCTTCATCTTCCCAAAATGAATTCTCTAAATCAATTTCCACACCATCATGGTCTATTTCCACTGCGTCTAAGTCACCAACAGCGACACCAGTTGTGGGAACTTGTACACCACTAATTGCCAGCATAGAAATAGGGTCGGTGTCAATAGGTTCTGTTAATGGTTCGGTACTCTCTTCTTCCGATGTGACGGAATGAGGAACATCAGGTATGCTGCTACTTGAGGTTTTCCTATTACCTTGACAGCCAGTAACAGTCATCGCTAATAAAGCAAAAAATAACAAAAACTTATTTTTCATAAATAAAGTCTCCTAATAGAAATATCTTAAACGAAAAAATAGGTTTTAACAACAAACCTATTCTTTCATTAATTTATCGACAATATCTTTTAATTCATCGAAATGTTGATGAATCTCATTAGCGAGTTTAATTTGTGTCCTCGCTCTCACTAAATTATGTTCTTCATATTTAGTTTTGAAATAGACATCACCGCGTAAATAGTCTTCTAAGAATCTCATGCCGCATTCGATGGTTAATAAGAAAGCGGAGAATGGTAATAATTCTACTTCTCTAGGAGATAATGTCTCTTTCATCTCGCTTAAATAACCGCGGAGATAATTCTCAAAAACATCGTAGTTGACCACTAATTTGGATAAATCGGTACTATCTTCGTTATCACCGGTGAATAAACTTCTATAAGCATCACCGACATCGTATAAGAAACTACCGGGCATAATCGTGTCTAAATCGATAACCGCGCGGATTTGTCCACTATCTTTATCAAATAAGACGTTATTAATCTTGGGATCGTTATGAGTAACACCTAAGTGGATGGAACCATCTTTGATACCATCGACGACATAAGATAATTCATCCTTGAATTGTTCGACTTGCGCGATTTCTTTTAAACAATTTTGTTTACGATTTAATTTGTCTAAATTAATCGCTTCTTGTAAATCTCTATATCTCTTGGGTGTGTTATGAAAATTAGGAATTACTTCTCCTAAATCTTTAGCGTCAAAAGCGGCGAGAGCTTTATGGAGACGACCAAAAGCCTTACCAGCGTTCACTAATAAGTCGATACTGGTAATCGCTTCATAACAAATTGTATTTTGGATATAAAGATATAAACGATAACAAGAAGTATCATCACGGAAATATAATTGATCATCTCTCGTATGAATAACTTTTAAAGATTCAAAACCATGATGTCTTAAATATCTAGAGACAGAATGGGTGTTGTTCATGAGTAAATCGACATCTTTAAAGACATTGGTGTTGATTCTTTGTAAGACATAGTCTTTATCATCTTTGACACGCACCAAAAAAGTAGAATTGATATGTCCATTGCCTAATGGGCTGATATCAAGTATCTCGTTATCGACAGTAAATTTTTTAACTACTTCTTTAAGTTCCATGCACCAATCCTTAATAATTGCTTGATTTCTCTTTGATAATTTTTGTGGAAGGCTATTAGCGTGGAAGAAACGCAAATCCTTCACTTCTTCTAATTGGGGTTTTAATTCTCCGTGATATTTATCACAGACATAGACAACATCGACACCGTAAATCTCATCCCCATTCGCGTATTTATAATAAGTGACTTCTCCGGAATAAATATTGAGGAGCCTTAAGGAGTCGGCAATTAAGCCCGTCTCCTCATATAATTCTCTTTTCGCGGCCTCTTCAGCGGTTTCTTTAGGATCAATCCCACCGCCAGGGAAATCATAATACCCGTCATCCGCTCTCTCTTCAAATAATATTTCTCGATTTGGAGATAATACCATGACTACCGCATGAGGTATCACTAGAGGTCTATGACCAACTTTTTCTCTAATTTCTTTTAAATAGTCACCCATATATTTTATTAAACTAGAAATATTTTTCTACCTTTCTTTTTATAAAGTGGAAATAATCACAACTCCATCTCCCTTTATTTCACATTCTTTTCCATAAGGAAGGAAGAAAGTATCAAATATTTGATAAGGGATATCATTCACATAACCTTGACCCTTAATAAATGTAAATGACATAAATGCATCTTTGTCAGCGGTTAATGTTAAGGAACCGTGAATTTCTTTTCTCATCACTTTGAAGTATTTATTATCCGCGAGTAAATCGCCTTCTTGTTTTTGTGGTTGATATTTATGGTAATCAATCACCTTTAAAGCTTTCTCAATATGGAGTTCACGGTAATTACCATTCTTATCTTTTCTTAAATAATCATAGAGACGATAAGTTAAATCGCTATTCTGTTGAATTTCAATTAAACGGACACCTTTACCAATCGCATGAATTGTGCCGGAATTAATTAAATAAGTTTCCCCAGGTTGAACTTTAAAGAAGTTTAAGACTTCTAAAATAGAACCATCATTTAATCTCTTCTCAATATCTTCCTTTGTGTAATTATCATTTAATCCGACATATAATCCCGCACCTTCATCCGCATCGATGATATGCCACATTTCGGTCTTGCCAAATGAATGTTCATTTTCTAAAGCATATTCATCGCTAGGATGGACTTGGACGGAGAGATTATCTTTCGCATCGATTAATTTGATTAATAAGGGGAAATATGGGAAACGATTTCTCACCGGTCCCACATCATCTTCTTTCATCACTTCTAATAAAGTTTTACCTTCGTCTTTACCAGAAGCGATGACACTAGAAAAACCTTCTCTTAAAGATAATTCCCATAATTCGGAAATCACTTCTTGATTGCCTTTTCCATATTTTTGAAAGTAATCTCCACCCCAAATAAAGGATTTGATAAAGGGTTTTAATTTAACGACAGAATCCATATATTATTGTCTCTTGGATAAGACTTCTTCTTCGTATTTTCTAACATCTAAGAACATCTCTTTATCGGAGACCATTCCTTGACGTTTTAAATATTCATCCCAAACTTCACCCCAAGGTAAGGTCTTGAGCTCTTCTTGAAGCGCTAAAACTTGGGTATGGTCATATTTATCTTGGGCTTCTTTTAATAAATTCCATGGAGTTAATAACGCTCTTAAGAGAGCCTTCTCCATATTACGCGCGCCAATCACTAAAGCGCAAACTCTATTAATAGAGGCATCGAAATAATCTAAACCAATATAACTTCTTTGTAAGCCATCGCATTTGACGATTTCATCCGCGATATCTTGCAAGTCATCATTGAGTTTCAAGACATGGTCGCTATCCCATCTCACTGGTCTAGAGACGTGGAAGGCTAATTTATTGAAGAAGGAATACATCGCACTGATCTTATCCGCCACTACTTCTGTTGGGTGATAGTGACCGGAGTCGATGAGGTTTAAGACACCGCGTGTCGCAGCGTAGTTAAGATAGAATTCATTGCTACCGACTGTATAGGATTCCACACCGATACCGAAGACTTTAGATTCAACGGAGACATCCATCACTCTCTTATCATATTTATAACCAGCGAGGATTTTATCTAAGGAATCTTTCAATCTTAATCTTGGACCAATTCTATCCGCAGGAGCGTCTTTTAATCCATCAGGAATCCAGATGTTCATCAAAGATTTTTGTCCTAATTCTTTACCGAACATTTCGGTGATTTTTAAACCATTTATGCAGTGTTTAATCCAGTAATTGCGGACTTTTTCATCGGGAGAAGATAAAGACAAGCCATCCACTAACATGGGGTGAGAGAAGATTGTGGGGTTATAGTCTAAACCTAAACCTCTTTCTTTTGCATAAGAGACCCATTCTTTAAATTGTTCTGGTCCGACATCGCATCTTTCCACTAATTTACCGGTTTGATAAATCGCATGAAGATTGATTTTCTTACTTCCAGGAATATGGCTGAGAGCCTTATCTAAATCTTGAGTTAATTCTTTAAAGTTTCTCGCTCTACCAGGATAGTTACCTGTGGTTTGAATACCACCGGTTAAACTTCCGGCATTTTCAAAACCCATAACATCGTCGAGCTGCCAACAATGTAAGGAGATTTTGGTTCTCGCTAATTCTTTTAAAACTTTGTTTACATCAATTCCGTATGATGCGTAGATGGCTTTGACTTCTTTTCTCATTTTGAGACCTCCATTTGTACTTTAATATTGCCTAAGCATGTGGCTTCTACTGGTGAAGCAATCACTTCTTTACCGGTATATAAACCGACTTGTTTATTGACATAGATATTTCTCGCTCCTCCACCGAGGATTAAGATCTTTTTAAATTTACGACCGGTGATTTCTTCTAATTCATCAATCGCGATTTTATAGGTATTCGCCATCGAGTGGAAAATCGCTGCGAATAAATCGATATCGTTTTGTGGGGGATTATCTTTTAATAAATTGATAATCGCTGCTTTCATGCTCTTCGGTGCCACTAAAGAAGCATCATTGACATCAAAGACACCTTGATATGTGGATTTGTTAATATTGTCATCGATATCTTTAAAACTGAGTTGTAGCTCATTTCTTAGTTGGTTTTGTAACCACATACCCATAATGTTCTTTAAGAATCTGATATAGCCTACACCACCTTCGTTTGTGTAATTGGCCTTAAGTGATGTTTCTGTGCAGATAGGCTCTTTAGATTTGATACCTAATAAGGACCAAGTACCGGAAGAGATGATTAATGTATCATCATCGATATCCGCAGATTCAAAAGCACTACCAGTATCGTGGGAAGCACATAAGATGACTTTGATATTGCCACCAACTTCTTTTTGGACTTCGGGTAATAAATCACCAACGACAAATCCAGGTTGCTGAATCTTACCAAATAATTTTCTTGGTAAACCTAATTTATCGATAACTTTATATTCGTAATCTTTTGTCGAAGCATTTAAAAATGCACCGGTAGATTCTTCAGTGTATTCATGAGTCTTCACACCAGTTAATTTATAAGTGAAATAACTGGGTAACATCAAATAATCAGTAGCCTTCTCTAATCGACCTTGTTTTAAATCATCAAATAATTGATAAACAGTGTTAAACGCTGCGAATTGAATGCCGGTATAACCATATAATTCATTAAAGGGAATAATCTTGTGGACTTCTTCACTCGCTTTGATGTTTCTCTCATTGCGATAAGCATAGAAAGGAGGTAATTCTTTATCTCCATTCATCAAAACGTAATCGACACCCCAAGTATCAATAGATAAGGATTCGATATGTGGATATTTTTCTAAAGCCTTTTTAATGCCGACTTTAATTTCTTCGAATAATCTAGGAATATTCCAAACTAGACCATCATTAGATTGATCCATACCCGTTAAAAAACGATGGACTTCATCCAATATAATTTGATCGCCTTCTTGATGTGCGACCACGTGCCTGCCAGAGCTAGCACCTAAATCAATTGCTAAAAAGTATTTCATAAGAGTATTGTATATTAACTAGTTAATATTTTCATACATTAATGACAATTAGTCAAATAATGCGCATTAAAGAGCAAAAAAATATAAACAATAATTAAATAAAAAATGTCAGAACCACTTAATCTGATGAGGTTCAATCTCCACTTCTTGAGCTTTACCATTTATGTCATAGAAAGTGGTTTTAATTTTCACATCAACATTATTGAGTAAAGCGTATTGATTTAATTTCTCATAATAATAACAATCCACATAAGGACTACTAGATAGAGCCTTTTGATATAAATCTTCTTTATGAGAAGCCCATAATAAAACCTTATACACTAAGCGATAGGCTTCATAACTATCTAATAAACTAGAGATAAAGACAGAACGGCCTTTTCCATATTTATTAACGGATAAGAAGACATTACCACCGACGATTAATCGTGTCGTTTCATTTAACGCACTATTGGAGGAACAAATCACTTCCGCTCCATCGGGATAGACACCTAATCCTTGTCTACCGAATGGAACTTTGCTCATATCAATATCGTTAACAATCCAATGCTTATCATTCGAAGAGGTAAAGAATTTTATTTTCGCGTATGTAAAGCCCCTTTCTTTTTGAACACCTAAAACATCCGCTAATTGGAAATATTTACCATTATATTGATAACCACTCGGATCACCGATACCGACAAATCCACCACCATGAGAAACAAATTCTCTAATCTTGGTTAATATTCTTTCATCTTTCCAATAATAATCTCCTTGAAAAGCTGTACCTGCTAAACCGGTATTCACTAAAACATCATATTGAGATAAATCACCATTAATCACATCATCAAAAGAGATGAAGGAAACATCGACCGGTTGACCGCATATCGCGTTGATAAAACAGGCATAGCCTTCTGTCTCTGGTTTAGAGTCATCAGTGAAGGTCCCATTCATCATCCAAGAGAACATCTTGCCCCAATAAGAGACAATAGCGATCTTCACGTGTGAATAAGCGCCATTCTTACCAACCTTAGATTTTATTAATCTAAATTCATCACAAACATCTTTGATTAAATTGCAGAAATTAGGATATGTATCCGCAAGTTTTAAATAACCACCGAAACCGATACGATCAATGCATTTCTTTAATAGTCCTCTCTTCTCACTATTCCAGTTATTAGTTAATAATTTCACACCATCACTATCGCTAGGACATTCATTAGGGAAGAAATAAGGATTGAGTCTTCCTTCGGTATATTTAATACCTTCCATATCGGTTAATAAACGGATATAAGGTCCACTATGAGGAGCGCCGACAACCGCATCTAAACCAATAGAAGAGAAATAAGGATTATATGGTTCAGTGCCAATACGGTGATCACCATCAAACATCATCGCTTTCTTATGATATTTATGAACGATATCGACAAATTGTTTAGCCCATTGACAGCATAGTTGTTGCACATAATCCATATATTTTCTCGTGGTTTTGCTAGGAATTTCATATCTTGATGCATATGTTCCACCAGTGACAACATCTTCTAAAGTAACATCGAAATCATATTTCTCTTTTAAATAAGAAAACATTCTTGGAGAGGCACTCATCGCATAAGTATGCCAATCCCAATATGTCTGTGTCGTACCAGTTTTATAAAGAATAAAGAAGTTATAGAAGAAGGTGGTAAATCTCACAACTGTAATCTCCGGATGATTCTTACACCATTCCTCCATCCTATATAACATGTGTTCTAATGCTTCGGGATAAATGGGATCTAAATCTAAATCGATAGGAACATCTTTCCAGTTGTTGGAATGATAATTATAGATTTGTACGGGGTCCCAAGTATTTCTACCGAAGAAGGATACTGTATATTCATGATACTTTTTTGCGTTTTTAATTAAGACTTTATTGCCACCAAGATATTCCCAGTCTTGATGTAATTCACCTGTGGTTCGATCAAACACTTGCCAATATTTATCTTTTTCTTCTTCATTAACTCGAAGTGATTTAGCGAATAAGTTTTCTAATAAATCTATTTCTAATTCACTAGAAAAAGCAGTATGTCTATCAGTGATTAAAGCAACACTTTGCAAATATTCAGGATGCTCTTTCGCGTATTCATGATCTTCTCTCACGATGAAATAAGCTTTATAAACTTCACAATTAAATTGTTCCGGATGTTCAGGTAACTTCACACCATCGCAATCTCTAATCGCATCGACACCCCACATATCGATATATTTTTTCATGCCTTCGACAAAAGTCGCATCAGCAGGCATCGTAACAGAACCTTTTTTCATAATTTATACCTCAACTAATATCACTTACGTGACATTAACTTAACATAACTATTATAATGATAATAAAATTATAATTAAATAAATGAGTGGTCGGAAAATGAAAAAGATTTATTGTATCGGTGATAGTTTAACAGAGGGAGATTATGGTATCCCTGGTAAAAGCGGCATCGCAAATGTCCATGAAAAGAATTATCCCTATTTCTTAAAACAATTAACACAATGTGAAGTCATTAATAAAGGTTATTGCGGTTATCGTGCTTCACATATTTTAGATTTGTTCAATCAAGGAACTATCGATGTGACTGGTTCTGATATCATCATTATTCTTTTAGGAACAAATGGAGGCAATACTCCCTCGGGCAACAGTGTTGATGATATTGCTTATAAAAAGATTATAGACCTATGTCGAAAACAAGCTCCCAAAGGCCATATCTTTGTATGCACTCCACCACATGCAACATCAAATCCTAGTAAATCAAACTGTGGTTATTATCCCAATATTAAAGGAGCATATGATTTTCTCATTCCTTTTGTCAAAAAAGAGAATCTTGAATTAATCGATTTATTTAATGACAAAACATTCAGTGAAGAAACTGAAGATATCATGCAGCCAAACGATGGATTGCACTTTGGAGAAGTCGGTTATCAAGCCTTAGCCAATATCATCTATAACCATATAAAGAAATATCTATAGCAAAGAAAAGACCACTAAGTGGTCTTATTTTTTTTCTTTAATTATTCGTAGAACAATGATGCCGCGCCAATCTTGCCAGCGTCATATCCTAATTCGGATGGCATAATTAAGACTTCTGGTGTTCCTCTAAATCCATGATATCTCTCACGGGAATATTGTCTTAATCTCTTGAATAAATATTCACCTTCGTTAGAAACACCACCAGTCATAACAACGATCTCCGGTCTAAAGATATTGAAATAATTTAATAAACCTTCACCGAGATATTTGATATATGTCTCCACGATTTCATGAGCGTAAGGATCACCCATTCTTTCCGCTTCAAATGGAGCGCGAGCGTCTAATTTGCCAAACTTCTTAACAGCATCAAATAATTTGCTATCTGGATGAGCATCCATCGCTTTTTGGCAGGCTTTAATTAATGCAGGAGCAGAACAATAAGCTTCTAAACAACCTAATCTACCACAGGTGCAAAGTTCACCATCAACAACAACGACCATATGGCCAATTTCTGCGCCTTTTCCAAGGTTGCCTTCATATAATTGGTTATTGATAATAATGCCACCACCGACACCGGTTCCAATAGCGACAGTTAAGATATCTTTGAATTTCTTACCAGCACCAAACTTTGCTTCACCTAATGCGGCAGCGTTCGCATCATTAGTGATTCTTACTGGTAAACCAATACCTTTTTGAATCATCTCCACGATTGGTAATTCATACCACTGCAAATTATTAGAATAAGTTACTACACCAGCGCGTGTATCACTAACACCGGGAATACCGCATCCAATACCTAAGATATCTTTTTTATTAAATCCTTGTTCTTTAATGTAATTATTAATCGCGTCAATTAGTTGATAAACAATCTCTTCTTGAGTAGCATTTTTATCAATAGGTAAAGAGAAAACTTCACCGACTTTTCCTTCTTTACTAATTGCTGCACCTTTAATGGAGGTACCACCAATATCAACACCGATAGCGAACATAATCAATCACTCCTATATCTCTTCAATTATAATACAAATCTTCCAGTAGATATAATGACTATCAAAAAGTTATTATATTTATAAATATGAAAAAAGAAGAAGTTAAATATATCTACGTTAAGGATAAAGATCCCAAAGATGAAGAAAAGAAAAAGAAGAGGCTCATCGCTTTAATTACCTGCATCTTCATTTTTGTTATCGACTTAATATGTATCGCAATCTTCATACCCAAATACTTCAATAAGAATAAACAATCAGAAGATAGTTATGTCATGGATGAGAATACAGAGACGAGATACACCAATCTTCTCAATTACATCAATAAAGAAAGAAAAGATGTATCGAAATCAGAAATGACAAATATCATCAGCCTACAAATTAAAGAGAAATCCTTAAGAATTGCGCTAGAAAATGAAGAAATACCATCTTATATAGAGATCACATTACCGGATGATTACGAGATGGATAAAGTGATGGAAGAATTCGATAAAGATATCCCGTTAGGAAAATATCAAACCACTATCCAAGATGAAGCATTTACAAATAAAGAGTTAAATATAGAGAATTTCAAAGGCAAAGTCACATCCTTCAATAGCAACAATTATGTCTCTGGAATGATTAAAGAAGATAATACCTTTAAGGTTCTTACCCATCAAGCTTATCAAGAAGATAGAAATTATAATTACACGTTGGTGACATTAGAAAATAAATCGTTATACGATTTGTGTTATTTCATATATAACAAATAAGTTATTTATTCTTTTTGATAAAATCAATTAATGAAGAAACATCTTCTTTAGTCGTTAGGAAAGAGACGACAAAACGAATTGTTGTTTCATTATCGTTTTCTTCCCATAATTCACAGCCGAATTCTTTTATGAAGAGATTGGCTTTTTCTTTATCAAAGATAGCGAATATTTGATTAGTGGGAGAAGGTAGCATCTTAATACCCAAATCCTTAAAACCATCTTTTAAGATATCCGCTACATCATTAGTGTGTTTTGCTAAAGAGAGATATAAACCATCTTTAAAAGCTTCTTCAAATTCGATACCGACAGCGTATCCTTTCGCGAGCATCGCTCCACTGTTTTTGATGTGATAACGGAAATCTTTCTTTAAAAGAGGATTATTAATAACTAATGCTTCACCAAATAATAAGCCGTTCTTTGTACCACCGATATAAAAGGCATCGCATAAACTACCTAATAATTCCGGTTTTAAATCGTTTTCTTTGGATGTTAAGGCCGAACCAAGTCTAGCACCATCAATAAAGAAGAAGAGATCTAATTCTTTACATACCTTATAAATATCTCTTAATTCTTTTTCCGTATATATCGTGCCTATCTCTGTGGAATTAGAGATATAAACCATTCGCGGTTTCACCATATGGATATCATCATGGAAAGAAATGACCTTATCTCTAATCTCTTCCGCAGTTATCTTTCCATTAGTATTAGGAATGGTAATAATCTTATAACCATGTCCTTCAATCGCTGCGCTTTCATGGACATTGATATGACCAGTGTCCGCACTGATAACACCTTCATAATGTCTGAGACAATAAGAAATCATCACGAGATTGGTTTGTGTCCCACCCGCTAAAAAATAAACATCTGAATCTTGAGCGCCAAAAACCTCTTTAATATATTTACTAGCGTTTTTCGAATGATAATCTAAACCATAAGCTTCATTTTGTTCTAAAGCATATTTAGATAAAGCTTCTAAGATTCTCGGGTGTGCTAATTCGCAGTAATCATTTCTAAATTGTCTTCTCATAATCGATGTTTTTCCGTTTCTTTATATAAATAATATAAGCACATTTTATTTAAAGAAAAAGCCCCATTTGGGGCTTATCAATTTTTATATCTTTATAATAACCAGATTGGTAATTCAACCTTAACTGGATCAGGACGAACGATATCACTATCGACAACACGATAGACTTCTTTCTTTTCTTCTTGAACTGGTTCGGGTTGTGGTTCTGGTTTAACTTCTTCTTTGACTTCCGCTTTGGGAGCTTCTTCACTAGCGGCGTTATCGATCTTACCTAAGAAGTTTAATAATTGGCTATATTTAGAATTATTTAAAGAATAGAAGACTTTATTACCTTTTTTCTTACATTTTAATAATTCGGCATCCACCATTTCGTTAAGGTGATGAGATAAGGTAGCTTGCTTACAAGTGGTTGAACTTAAAAATTCATTCGCACTCATTTTGCGATTCTTCACTAATAAAGTGACAACCACTAATCTATTGGGATCGGAGATGAGGGATAAAATTTTGCTTGCGTCATTAATATTCATTGCTTGTACCTACCTTATTTGTTCTTAATTAATTTTACTTTAGAACCATTACCGATGCCACATGCATTTGCGTCATCTGTATCTAAATGCATCTCTAAGATAAATTTATCAGAGACACGGATTTGACAATCCCATAATGTGGTTCTTTTACCATTACCGACTGTATCGACAGCGACATAGTCACCATCCTTCACACCATATCTAGCCGCATCCGCAGGTGACATATGAATATGTCTATTCGCTAAGATGCATCCTTCTTTTAATTGCACGATGCCTTTCGGGCCGACAATTGTGATAGGCGCGCTACCAGCGACATCACCACTTTCTCTTACAGGTGCGTTGACCTTAAGAGTAAATGAATCAGTCTTAGATATTTCCACTTGTGATTTCTTTCTTAATGGTCCGAGGACTCTCACACCTTCAATGGCTTTTAAGGAAGGACCGATTAATGTTAATTGTTCCTTACAAGCGAATTGTCCAGGTTGAGATAAGTCTTTTAATTTGGTTAATTGATAACCAGGACCGAATAAGATATCTAAATGTTCTTGAGTTAAATGGATATGCCTATTGGAGACACCAACCGGAATATCTCCATCGCTCAAAGATGCACTACTACCAGATTTATCGTTATATTCTTTAAGGACTTGACTAATAATCTCAGAAAGTTGTTTTTCATCCATAATTAATGCAAAACCTCCATTTTTTAGATAATTCTGAAGCTATCCGCCATCACGCAACGTCTTTGTCTTGTATAGCTCTTGGCCGAGGTAATACCTTCACCAGTTGGACCAGCGATGGTAAATGTTGTATGACCTTCACCACCGAAACCGATACCGGCATAACTAGGAGCGTTCTTCACAAAGATTGTGGTTTCTACCGCTCTAGCGAATCTCGATAAGTTATCAATATTCTTGGAATGCATATGAGCGGAGTGTCTTCTTCCACCTTCAGCCTTACATGCTAAATCGATAGCTTCATCGATATTTCTCACTCTGACGATACCTAAGATAGGCATCATTAATTCGTTTTGCACAAAGTCGTGTTCAAATGGCACTTCAGCGATAATACATCTAATTTCATCACCAACATGAACACCAATCTTTTCTAATAAGACTTTGGCGTCTCTACCGACACACTCTCTATTGACAGATTTACTGACTTTACCATCTTTGCCAGTCTTGCTGACTAAGACGATCTTGGCTAATTCATCAGCTTGGGCTCTATTAATTTGATAGGAGCCAGCTTTCTTCATGCCTTTAATTAGTTCATCAGCGACGTTGTCAAAGACAAAGACTTCTTTTTCGGCGATGCATGGTAAATTGTTATCAAATGTACAACCATCAATAATATCTTTCGCGGCTTTCGCGATATCCGCGGTATCATCAACGATAACCGGAGGATTACCAGCACCCGCACCGATCGCTTTCTTACCACTACTTAAGACGGCTTTAACCACACCAGGACCACCAGTGCACACTAATAATTTAATTAATGGATGAGACATCATCACTTGGCTAGATTCTAAGGTTGGCTTATCCATAGAAGCGACTAAGACTTCTGGACCACCAGCAGCCTTACATGCTCTATTAACTAAATCGACTGCATAGTTAGATGTACAAACAGCGTTAGGGTGAGGATTGAAGACCACACCATTACCAGCAGCGATCATACCGATGGAATTACAAATGACTGTTTCACTGGGGTTAGTAGAAGGAGTAATACTTCCCACTACACCAAAAGGTGCCATTTCAATAAGAGTTAAACCATTATCACCGGTTTTAGCAACACTGGTAATATCTTCAGTACCAGGTGTCTTATCGGCCACTAATAAGTGTTTTAAGCGCTTATGTTCAACGCGGCCCATATGAGTCTCACTAACACCGATTTCCGCTAAAATAGCGGCTTCTTCACGGGTTAATTTACGAATTTCGGTAATAATCTTCTCTCTTTGTTCCACGGTCATGGAACGAACGGCTTGATAACCTTTATTAGCAGCGTTAATCGCATCGTTCATATCAGAAAAGATACCGATGTATTTACGGCCATTATAAGAAGTTGGAGTATAACAAGTTGCCGGAACTTCTTTATTATCGGCTTTATATTCTTTAACAATTCTTTCAATGATTTCTTTGACTTGTTTTTCACTAATGTCCACCATAATAATCACCTCTTATTTGACTAATTTTTGTGTATCTAAAGCAATCATGTATTCCTCATTTGTGGGAATCACTAATACTTTGACTTTTGAATCTGGTGCGGAGATATCTTGAATGACTCCGCGTTTGAAGTTTCTATTTTTCTCTTCATCGATTTTAATACCGAGATAATCCATATCTTTGCAAACGCCTTCTCTAGTTAAGGAGGAATTCTCACCGATACCTGCGGTAAAGACTAAGACATCTAAGCCATTCATCTCCGCGGTATAAGCACCGATATATCTCTTCACACCATCGAATAATATATCTAACGCTAATTGAGCTCTCTTGTTGCCTGCTAAAGCAGCTTCTTCGCAGTTTCTCGAATCATTAGAGACGCCTGTGACACCTAATAAACCGGATTGTTTATTCAATAAATCCGCCATTTGATCAGGAGTGAGATTTCTCTTTTTCATTAAGTAAGGAATAATTGTGGGATCGATTGAACCACTTCTTGTTCCCATTAAGATACCTTCTTGAGGAGTGAATCCCATGGAAGTATCAACAGCGACGCCTTTATCGACTGCGGTAATAGAAGAACCATTACCTAAGTGGCAGGTAATCATTTTTAATGATTTGATATCTTTCTTTAAATATTCAGCGGCTTTTGCGGAAACATAACGATGGCTAGTTCCATGGAAGCCATATCTTCTAACACCATCTTTGGTATAGCAATCATAAGGTAAGCCATAGATATAACGACTCTCTTTAAAATTGGCATAGAAAGAAGTATCAAAAGTTGCGGTTTGAGGAGTGTTTGGAAGAAGTGACAAACACGCTTTCATACCCTTAATCGCCGCGGGACCATGTAAGGGATTAATAGGAACGATAGATTCTAAATAAGCGATCGCATCTTCATCAACGCGTGATGATTTTTTAAATCTTTCACCACCATGTGCGACTCTATGTCCAACCGCGTCAATCTCAGAAATTGACTGCAAAACTCCCTTTTCTTTATCAATTAATAGGGAAAATACTTCTTTTAATGCTTCATCATGGGATGGTAAATCAATATCCGCTTTAAAGTCAGGTTTACCGGGAACTTTATGGGTGATGAAACCACCCGCTCCGATACGTTCACATCCACCTTTTGCGAGGATGTTACCTGTCTCCATATCGAATAATTGATATTTCAAAGAAGATGAACCCGAATTAATTACTAAAATCTTCATGTTTCTCTCCGTATACCACGAGACTAACTCCATTATCGGTGATACGTTTTTCCCACGCGGCACCAGGATTCTTGTCCGTGACGATAATATCGACATCTTTGATATCGCAAACTTTAATGAACGAGATATTATCAAACTTGCTATGATCCATAGCTAAGATTCTCGTATTTGCGGCATTAAAGATGGCCTTCTTCATTTCTGCATCTTTTTCATTACTTTCTGTAATGCCCATGTTAGTGTCTAATCCTTTCGCGCTGCAGATTGCTAAATCAACATGGTGGTCTCTAATCATTCTTTCCGCGGATGAACCAGATAAGGAATAAGCACCTTCTCTTAAGGTTCCACCAGTAGAGAGAATAGTCCAGCCAGTCTTATCTCCTAATTCGAGTAAGATTTCAATCGAGTTAGTGATAATTGTAATATTGCTCAATTGTTTAATTTGTCTCACTACATATAAAGATGTAGAAGAAGCATCTAACATAATTTGATCGCCATCTTTGATCATCGATGCCACTAATTGAGCAATTTTTGTCTTTGGTTCGACATTAGATTTCTTACGAATCTTATATGGTAAATCTTTGCCTTGGATAGATGTAGAAACCGCACCACCATAAGTCTTGGTGGCTAATCCTTCTCTTTCGAGCTTCTCGATATCGCGTCTAATGGTTTCTTCGGTGACATCAAATTCACGCGCTAAAACAGAGACGATAATCTTTCCGTCCGTATTGAGTTTTTGGATGATTAAGTTCCTTCTCTCTAAAGTGAGCATAATTTACCTATAACATGATTTTTTGCCAGGTCTTCATATCCGGTCCTGCGATGACAGAACTATCGAGATACATACCATATTCGCCGGCGCTCTTTTTGGCTTTTTCAATCGCCATTGTCACAGCGGCCACTTCACCAGTGAGTAACATATAAGATTTACCACACATACCACGTGCTAATCTAAGTTCCACTAGTTTGACATCTGCTGCTTTAGCAGCAACATCCGCTCCAACAATCGCTTGAGCGACAGAATAAGTTTCTAAGATACCAATCGCATTGGGTTTTTCTACTTCAGTAGTGCCCCAAATCGCTTTAAAAATCGATTCGTGAGGATTACCTAAAACAAAGTCATCGATTAATTTATCAGGAATGGCCTTTTTCGCGGCGTTTATCGCTGATTGTACGGCAGCGACGTCTCCTTCTATTAAAGCGAAGAATTTGCCGGGACAAACGGTCTCTGCTTGTAAAATATTTACATCCGCAGTCTTGACTAAAATATCGGTGGCGGTCATACCACTGGAAACAGTTTTATATTCCACAAGTCCTATTGCTTTTCCCATATTTTAGTTCTTTCTATTTTCTAATTCTGATATATGTATCGGTAATCGCTGTAACAGTGCCTTTTATCGATGCATGAATATTGACAGATAACGATGTTTCATCTGCCTTGGCGATTAAATCGCCCTCCTCTACTAAATCATTAACTTTTACGACTGGTTTAGCAGGCGCACCTATATGCTGAGAAAGCTTGATATCAACCTCTCTAGCGTTAATAGGTTCTTCATAAATTGGTGCAGGATTCGTATATCTCTCGAGATCGAGTCTAGCGACTAATCTTTTTAGAGGTACACGCTTTAAACCCATATCGGCAGATGGAGTTACTGGTCCATCATAATCCGGATATTTAATACCACTAGCTTTCAAGCGATTTTTCATCACGCCAAGCAAGATTCGTGGAGATAATCCTTGATGACAAGCATATGCTTCACAAACCCCACAAGATGAACAATATCTCGCATTGAGATAAGGTGTAATATTATGAGAATCTTGGTTAGATGCCACTCTCATAAATTCCGCGGGATTAATGGGGTGTCCTAATAGATGTCTAGGACACATATCCGTACAGTAACTACATTGACTACAAGCCGCCATTGCTCGTTTTAAATCGACGTGGGCTTTGGTCTTTTTTCTTAAAATCACTGGATGATCTTTCGGTAAGACGATCACTGCGTTTGTCGTTTTGGTTACCACATCTTGATCCGTTCCTATAAAACCCATCATCGGGCCACCGATAAGGAAGGCGGGATCTTCGATTTTTTGACCACCAGATCGTTTAACTAAACCGTATATTTTACTACCGATAGGCGCGTAAAATGTTTCGGGTTGATTAACTTCACCAGTGATGGTCACAAACTTATGTGTAACCGGGTGTCCGTGCAAAGCACGGTAAACGTTATAAACAGTTTCGACATTATAGACTAATACATTCACACTTATGGGTAATTTGCCCGGCTTTACGACACGACCAGTCGTTTCGTAGATGAGGACAATTTCATCTCCTGCTGGATAGACTTCCGGTAAGAGATGAAGTCTCACTAAGGGGTATTTGTCTAATTGGTTATTTAAAGCTTGAATGGCTTTTTTATAAGCCGCTTTAATACCGATAATTACTTGTTTCGCACCAATGATTTTGGCGATAAATTCCGCAGTCTGAACAATCTCTTCGGCTCTGACTTCGATGAGTTGTCTATGTAGGCGTAAAAGAGGTTCACATTCTGCGCAATTAATAACCAATGTATCTGCTTGATTATTAAGTTTCGCATAGCTTGGGAAACCTGCTCCGCCACAACCGACAATACCGTTGTCGCGCATTAATTGTTTCAAACCTTCGAAATCCATTATCCGAGATTAGCTCCTTTTAAACCGATCTCTTCATCAATGATGCCGACGATTGCAGCGTCAACTGGAGAATCAGCCATATGAGAACCGATTCTAGCCGCACTTCCAGTGGCAACGAGGACTAGTTCGCCAATTCCTGCACCAATGTTATCGATTGCGATAATTTTTGATTTAGGACCATCCATCGTACTTAATGGTTCAACGACCATTAATTTACTGCCTTGTAAAGTATTCATTTTACGGGTAGATACAACACTACCAATAACTTTTCCTACAATCATGTTTTGCTCCTTTCTGAAACATTCTTTATCCCACCCCAACATAAAGCGGGCTGGGGTGGGATTTTTCAAGGGTTAGATTAACCTAATTTAGGTAAAATCTTTTCGACATCTGAATGTGGGCGTGGAATCACGTGAATCGCGATAACTTCGCCTAACTTTTTAGCAGCGTTTCCGCCGGCTTCTGTTGCAGCATTGACTGCGCCGACATCACCGCGAACCATAACGGAAACTAATCCACTACCGATTTTTTCGGTGCCGATTAATGTCACGTTAGCGGCTTTGACCATAGCATCAGCCGCTTCGATTGCTGCGACTAAGCCTCTGGTTTCAACCATACCTAATGCTTCGAGTTGTGCCATTTGTCTTTCCTCCTATTAGTATTTATTTGAGAACTGGTAAGATCTTCTCAACGTCTTGATGTGGGCGTGGAATTACGTGAACCGCAATCACTTCGCCTAATTTTTGTGCTCTTGCGCCGCCCGCTTCTGTTGCTGCTTGTACTGCACCAACATCACCGCGAACCATCACAGTTACCAATCCACTACCGATTTTTTCGGTGCCGATTAGTTGCACGTTAGCGGCTTTGACCATTGCATCAGCCGCTTCAATTGCTGCGACTAAGCCTCTGGTTTCAACCATACCTAATGCTTCGAGTTGTGCCATAATCGTCTCCTCCTTCTTTACTTTCTATTAGAAATGAACTTCTTGATATCCTTCTAAATCTTCAGCTTTTTGTTGATTTTCTTTCTTTTTCAGCCTTTGTGCGCTGAATTCCACAATCTTCCATGTCTCTTCATGGGGGGCAGCTAATACTAAGTGAGCTACCGGCTTTTTAATACATTGCTTACAGGCGTTTTCTACCGCCGCATTACACGCAGCTACGTCACCTGTCACTATCAGTGTGACTAAGCGGCCACCGAGTTTTCTTTCCCAAGAAACTAAGCGGACATTCGCACTCTTAGTCATGATGTCGAGTGCATCGAGAGCCGCTACCACACCAGTTACTTCAATAAAACCTAATGAATTCCTTTCCATAACGACTCCTAATCGACATCAAATGCTGATAATTTAAGCATTTTCTCTGTATCTTCTTCAGCTTGTGGAATGATGTGATAAGTCACGATTCCACTCACTTTTTTCGCAGCGTCTAAAGCCGCATCAACTGCCGCTCTAACATCGCTGACCGATCCTCTAAATTTCACGCAGACGAGTAAAGGCACGGGTAAAGAATCAGCATTTGCAGGTTTGTTCTTGTCGAATTTCTCGACGGTCACATTACCGGCTTTGCAGCCTGCATCACAGGCGGCAAATGCTGCCACTAAACCGTATACTTCTACCATTCCGACTGCTTGGTGTAACATTTATTACTCCTTATTTATTAACAATCGCTACTTTAAAACCTTCTTGACGGAGGTTTACACCCATCGCTTCATTAATTTGATCTAATGGGAATTTATGAGTGATTAATTCTTTCATGGGGATACCAATCGCTTGGCTTCTCTTTAAGAAATCAAATGTGGTCGCATAGTCTCTTAAGGTATAAACCCAGCTACCGACGATGGTGATTTCTTTAGAGCAAATATCAAAGTGGGGGTTAATGGTGGCATCTCCACCGTTGATGAAGAAACCTAATTCACATAAACCGCCACCATTGCGGATAAATTTATAGATGTTGCTGTGTCCACCAGGTGCACCAGTACATTGGAAAGCGAAATCTGCTAAATGACCATCAAAAGCTTCTTTAACAGCGCCACTTAATGCCTCGATACCTTTATGTTCGGTGAAATTAACGGTCTTAGTCGCGCCCATCTTCTTAGAGAATTCAAGACGTTTATTATTGCCATCGACAGCACAGATATTTTCAATACCCATTGTTCTTAAAACAGCAACACAGATTAAACCGATAGGACCAACACCTTGGACAACAACTCTAGAGTTGAATCTTAAGATGCCTGTGGTTTTTGCTCTTTCCACAGCGTGAACTAAAACGGCGCATGGTTCAATTAAGATACGGCTTTCTAAATCTAAATCACTGACGTTAAAGACGGTGGAACCACCTTTAATTAAGATGTAGTCAGAGAACCAACCTTTTAAATGGTTATTTGGATCATCATCTTTTAATAATCCATAGACATCCGCACCACCGACATTTTGTTTATTTAAGTCGAACATGGTGATATCGGGATTATCTTTAAAGATCATACAAGTGACGACTTTATCACCGATGTTTAATGGTTTACCAGCGCTGTCGAGTTTGACATTCTTACCCATCTTGATGATTTCACCAGTTCCTTCATGGCCTAAAACCACAGGAATTAAACCGAATGGGTCTTTTCTAAATTCGTGAGCGTCAGTACCGCAAATACCACAGCCTTCCACCTTCACTAAAATGTCATCGTCGCCCACAGGAGGAACATCGACTTCTTTAACTTCGAATTTTTCTAATGCGGTTAAATAAGCCACATGTGCTTTAGTGGGAATTTGACCAGAAAAGGAAGATTTTGCTGGTGTTTTTGCACCATTACCATTTAAATCGCTTAATACTTTTTTAACTAATTCTTCGATTTGTTGGTTTGTGAGATCCATATTAATAGTTTCCTTTCTCAAATATTTCTTTGGCGTATTCAGCTAGTGATGTATCCTGTTCTTCTGTTCCACCACTAATACCGACTCCACCGATCACTTTACCTTGTTTATTAAGGAGAGGTTCTCCTCCGCCAAAGATGACGATCTTTCCATTATTGGTAAATTGAATGCCATATAATGAACCATCAGGTTTAGCGAGTTTACTAAGCGCCTTAGTCGACATCTTTAAGGCCACAACAGTGTAGGCTTTATTGACGGCGATATCGTAACTAGCGATATAGGCGTTATCCGCGCATTCCACTAAAATTGGATGAGCGCCTTTATTAGAGATAGCAATTACCGGATTAACTC
Source organism: Caryophanales bacterium (assembly GCA_016280685.1). The sequence continues at coordinate 4,504 of JAEEHE010000076.1, read as the reverse complement.
CTATCTCTTTAGCTCGAGCATGGACTTTCTTAGCTAATTTTTGTGCGGCGAAAAGAGTCATGTCATCGCTTGGGCGAAGACATTCTTCGACAGCTATTCTGACGGCCTCTTTAATCGCTTGCTCATTCATTTTATTTTCCTAAAGCTTCCATTACTCTCTTAGTGATTTCATTAACGATTTCCGCATCGTTACTAGAACCACCGCTCTTGCATGAACCACCACAGCCATGGCAGGATGGTTTGCCTTCTTTAAGTCTTAAACAGACATTCGCAGGGTGTTTACCTTTCATACCGAATTTACGTCTGATTTCATATAAGTCTTCGACTTGTTCAGGGGTAAATTCTTTTGGTCCACCGATTTGCTTGGTTTGATAGAGAAGTTGGGCGTAGAAGTCCACAGATTCCATCTTCATATAAGCATTTAATAAAGTATCAGACCAAGTTAAGGCACCGTGTTGGGCTAACAAAACCGCGTCGAAATATGGTAAATATTCTTCAATTGAATCAGGGATTTCTTCGGTTGATGGTCTTCCATATCTAGCAAGTGGGACACAACCTAAGGAAATAACTGCTTCTGGCATAATGGGTTGTGTTAAAGCTTGACCAGCAATCGCGAATGTTGTCGCATATAATGGGTGAGCGTGAACGACCGCACCGACATCTTTTCTTCTTTCATAGACACGCATATGCATCTTAATTTCACTACTGGGCTTATAAGGTGCTTTTGCTTCTAAGACTTCACCCTTTTCATTGACTTTACAAATCATATCTGGGGTCATGAAACCTTTAGAAACACCAGTAGGTGTGCATAAGAATTCGTGATCGTTTAATTTGACGGAGATGTTGCCATCATTAGCCGCGACCATACCGCGGTTATAAATTCTTTTACCGATTTCACAAATTTCTTTTTTGATTTCGTATTCGTTAATCATTGCCATAAATTTTTCTCCTTAATTTATTCATAATCGTAATATCTCGGTTTATCAATCTTCAGATATTCGATAATTTCATCTACTCCTTCTCCCGTGATGGAATTCACATGGAAGACTTTTTTACAACCGGTTAATCGTAACCAGTTCTCCGCTCTAGTGGGATCGGCTAAGTCACATTTCGTGACTATTCCGATACATTCTCGACTCACCATACCCACCATGTTAGGAGAGAATAATGAGTACCATTCATTTGCCGCGACTAATAATCCGACGACATCTGATTCATAAGCATATAAGCCTAATGCACATCCTAAGTTTTTGTTTTCGCAATATTCACCGGGAGTATCGATAATCCAGTCATCCCATTGCACATATTGTGTTTTTTGATAATGGATTTTCTCTTTTCTTAACGCTTGTTTTAAGGTTGTTTTACCAACACCACTTCTTCCGATAAAGATAATCTTGCGCATTATGTCTTAGTGATGTCGCAGACAGTGAAGTGGAGTTTGTAAGTACAGAATTCTAAGACTGCTTTTATAGAGGCTTCTACTTCTGATACTGTTCCAGTAATAATCACCGTTCCTGAGAATCTATCAACGAATCCCATTCTCGCTCCACTAGCCTTCATGCAGATATCCGCTGCGATGATGGCGGTTTCGGAAGGACATAAGGTCATAATGCCAATCGCTTTAGAAGCATATTCGACATTAGGATCAAGTCCGAGTTTGCGATAGAGTAATTCGTCAGGATTCGCAATAATGTGTGCTAGTGTTATTTGCTTACCAGGAACACTCTCTTGAATAATCCTTGTCTTCGTCTCATTTGATTGAAGCTTGTCAAAGTCCATCACTAACCTCCTATCTGTCCCTTTAATCCTTCTTGAGTAACGACCGCTAATAATTGGTTCATCAACTCTTTGGATGGGGGCTCAATTTCTTCTAACGTATAGGTTCTTCCGAGCCCATAATATTTATCTCTACCCAATCTGTGATATGGGAGGATATGCATTTCCTCTGCACCTATTGATTTGGTGTAATGGGCGATTGCCCTTATTTCATCAACAGTGTCATTGAATGTCGGAATAACCGGTGTTCTAATGATTAATTTCTTGAAGTTTTTCGCGATTTTTGCAGCGTTTTCCAAGATTCTTTCATTTGGTTGAGAAGTGAAGGCCTTATGCTTTTCACTATTCATGTGCTTGATATCCATGAGGTAGACATCAAGGTAAGGAATTAATTGTTCAATCTTGCTCCAATCCGCAAATCCTGTTGATTCAATCGCGGTATTGATACCTCTAGCTTTCGCTCCTCTTAATAGGTCTCTTGCGAAATCGATTTGACCTAAGCACTCACCGCCTGATAAGGTGATACCTCCACCGCTTCTGTTATAGTAGATACGATCTTTTTCGACGATATCTAATACTTCTTCGACAGTGACATCTTGTCCGACGATTTTCTTTTTCCCATTCATGGTCATCTCTTGAATTCCGAATTCTTGACCTTCTGGGTTGCAGCACCAACGGCATCTTAAGAAACAACCTTTTAAGAAGACGATTGTTCTAATGCCTGGACCATCATGAACTGAGAATCTTTGGATGTCGAATACTCTTCCTTTTGTACGAAGATAATCTTCCATTAGAATTCCCCTTGTTCAGTACGATTAATGATGTCATCTTGTAAGGCACGAGATAAGGTTGTGAATAAGGCGCTATAACCCGCGACACGCACCACTAATCCTTTATATTTTTCTGGATGCGCCTGCGCATCTCTTAATGTTTCTCTAGAGACAACATTGAATTGCATATGCGTACCTTTGCGATCAAAGTATCCTCTCACTAATGAGACAAAGTTCTCTAATCCTTGCACACCTGCTAAAGCAGTTGGGTGGAATTTCATATTGAACAATGTACCGTTAGAAGCGATAAAGTGATCTAAGTGAGAAACGGAATTACAGGCCGCTGTCGGACCATTAACATCTCTACCTGCCGCAGGAGATACACCATCAGCAACAGGTGTATAGCCTAATCTAGCATCAGGAGTAGGTCCGGTTTGTGAGCCTAATAAAACGTTGGCACTAACTGGATATAAACCCGCTTGGAAAATACCACCACGTGGATTTCTATATTGATCCATGGGTCTTGTGTAAGAATAGGTAATTTCACGAGCGAAATTATCGATTTCTTCGATATCGTTACCATATTTTGGTAAGGCTTCGATATCTTCTTTTAATTTTTGATAAGCAGCTTTCTTTTCTGGCGAGCATTTATTAGCTTTCACCATGTTATAAGCCATAACGATATCTTGTTCGGTAACTTGTTTACCGGATTCGACGATTTTCTTGATAACTTCTTTGGTGAGTTTTTCTGCTCTATGAGAATCTAAGTCTTCACCATAGTTGTTATCGATCGCTTCTTTATAGAACGCTAAGGTGTATTTCTTTTGCTCGTAGACCAATGTCTTAATCGCCCACATCGCATCCGCCATATTAGCGACACCGAAACCTTGTGGACCACTAAAATTGTAAATTGCACCGCCTTCTTGCAGGGCTTTTCCGCGACCGATGCAATCTTCCACCATTGAAGATTCAAATGGTAATGGGCATCTTTCTCTATGCGCGTAATCGATCGCGTTAATACTATTAACTAAACATTGAATAAAGAAACCGATTTGTGTTTGATAAGCTTGATTGAACTTTTCAAAGGTATCAAATTCAGAGATATCACCAGTTTTAGGTCCGATTTGCACGCCTTTATCAACACCATTGGAGAAAACTAATTCTAATGGACGACACATATTGAAGAATGCCGCATCATGCCAACCTTCGGTTTTGAAGGCTTTTTGTGGTTCGACACAACCGATGATGTTGTAGTCTCTTGCATCCGCAACTGTTAATCCTCGAGAGATAAGTTGAGGAATGATAACTTCATCGTTGTAATAAGCTGGGAATCCGATACCAGTTCTAGTTAATTCCGCTGCTCTAATTAACAAAGAGTGAGGAGAACCATTCCAAACACGGATGGAGAAGCTAGGTTGTGGTAAGAAAACGTGCTCAGTAGCGGTGATACACATAAATGACAAATCATTAGTGGCATCTAAGCCGTTGACGTCTTGTCCACCGACAATAAGATTTTGGAATAATGAGTATCCGGCAAAGCCTTCTGCACTAACGCAGTCACGGCACTTATTTAAGTCATTCAATTTAACCCACACACAATCTAATAACTCTTGTGCGTATTCGCGTGTTATTAATCCCTTTTCTAAATCAGCTTTAAAGTAAGGATACATGTATTGATCAAAACGACCAGGAGAAATAGAATGGCCGGAAGATTCTAATTGTAATAATTGTTGTACAAACCAGAATGATTGACATGCTTCTTGGAATGATTCCGCACCATGTTCAGGAACCTTCGCGGTAATTCTGGCGATTTCATTTAATTCTGCTCTACGCTTGCTATCGGTAGTTTCACCAGCCATCTTTTTAGCAAGATCGCTATAGCGATGTGCGTATCTAATAACGGCTTCTAATGACATAATGACAGCATCCAAGAAAGCAATTCTAGTTGGATAATCAGC
>JAEEHE010000075.1 GCA_016280685.1 Caryophanales bacterium | reverse complement strand
TGGCACAAATGTATCTGCGAGAGAAGTAACCCGTATGGTTGATGACTTAGCGATTAGATTAGGTGGCGTTTCCGCTCGTTTTGTTCCTGTTGTTGAAGGTCAATCATATTCCGGCTTAGAAATCCCTAATGCCAAAATTACTACTGTCACATTTAAAGAAACTTACGAATCATTGCCCGATGTGAAGAAACATCCACTTAGTGTTGGATTTGGTAAAAATATCGATGGTAAAGTGGTGGCTTGTGATTTTGATGAATTCCCCCATATCTTAGTCGCTGGTACTACCGGTTCTGGTAAATCCATCTACACACATAGTGTGGTTTGTACATTAATCATGCGTAATTCCCCAGAGGATTTACGTTTAGTTTTGATTGATCCGAAGAAAGTTGAAATGAATAAATATCGTGATTTACCACACTTATTATGTCCGATTATCAATGATGCGAATATCGCTAAACTCACCTTATCCAAATTAGTGGACGAGATGAATAGAAGATATGAAGTTTTAGACACCAACGGTGTCTCTAACATCAAACAATATAACGAATTATTAGAAGATAATCCTCTCTTAGAGAAGATGCCATACATCATCGTGGTCGTCGATGAATACGCTGACTTAGTCGATACCAATAAAGACATCGGTATGCCGGTTGTGAGTATCGCTCAAAAAGCTCGTGCTTGTGGCATTCATATGCTCATCGCTACTCAAAGACCATCCACAAATATCATTACCGGTGTTATTAAAGGGAATTTACCAACCCGTGTCGCTTTAGCAGTCGCTAGTTCGGTTGATTCCATGACTATCATCGGTGAAGGTGGAGCAGAAAAATTATTAGGCCGTGGTGATATGCTCGTGCAATCTCCATTATTATCTCGTAATGGTTGTACACGTTTACAAGGCTGCTTTATTCAAAATAAAGAAATTAACCGTGTTGTCGGTTATTTAAAAGAACACTATGATTGCATTTATGATCCTAATTTCTGCAATCTAGTCGATTCCAGCGCGCAAGCTGCTAGTGATGTCATTGGTTCACCTGAATTCCAAGCCGCCCAAGAAAATGGTGAAGAAGCGAAATATCAAAGCATCAAAGAATGGGTTATGTCCAATGAATATATGTCTATGTCTCGTATTCAAAGAGAATGCAGCGTCGGTTTCAATAGAGCCGGTCGCTTCTTCAAACGTTTACAAGATGAAGGCGTTATCGCTACTGAAGTAGAAGGCAATAAAGGTTGCCCTGTCTTAGTCCACGACAAATTCTTTGAAGGTAGTGCAGATACTGATATACCCGTCAGTATTGACCAAACCGATTAATTATGAAAAACACATATTTACAAGCTAGTCTCACCTCATTAAACAAAATAAATGTCATGTTATTTACAGGAATTGTTCTTCCGAATAATCCTGTTTTCTTCGTAATCGAAGAAGATTATGAACCAAGACCATTAAGAATTACTCGTCACACATCCAACAACAACATCTCTATCTTTGAACTAGAGATGGAGAAAGAATATGTTTACGGTCATCGTTATGTCGTAGTTTTAGAAGGTTTCCCTCTAGTTAACTTAGATGTCTCAGAAGCGATTAATTTCCCAGATTTTGATAAAGATTTCACCTATGATGGAGATGATTTAGGTGCGATTTATAGCGTTGAAAAAACTGACTTTAGTGTTTGGGCTCCTTTAGCATCGCAGGTAATATTAAGAATTGAAATCGATGGAAAATGGGAAAAATACCCGATGGTAAGAACCGAAAAAGGTGTCTATCGTTATTCCATTAATGGCGATTTATTAAATGTTCGTTATCAATATCTCATCACTAATAGTGGTGTTACTGTCGCTACTAATGATATTTGGGGTAAGGGAGCTTCTCTCAATAGTGAATATTCCGCAGTTATTGATCCTCATTTCATTAAGAACATGCCTACATATTCACCAAAAACCATTATCAATGATAATGTCGACGCTATCATATATGAAACTTGTGTGAGAGATTTCACGGAAGATAAATCAACTGACATTATCAATAAAGGTAAATTCCTCGGTTTAGTTGAGGAAGGAAGAAAAACCAAAAAGAATCATCCTGCTGGATTAGATTATCTCAAATTATTAGGGATTACCCATTTACAGCTTTTACCAATTATCGATTTCTATGGTAATGACGATGTGAAAGCTTCCAAAGGGTATAACTGGGGATATAATCCTATATCTTTCTTTGCGATTGAAGGTAGTTATTCCACGAAACCGGAATTACCGATGAATCGTTTAATCGAATTTAAAGAGATGGTGGAAACCTTGCATAAAAACGATATCCGTGTCGTCATGGATGTGGTTTATAACCATGTTTATGAATTTATGTACACTTGTTTCCAAAATACCATTCCTAATTATTTCTTCCGTCATAGAAATAACGGTTTGCCATCATGTGCCTCGGGATGTGGAAATGATATCGCTAGTGAAAAACCGATGGTTAGAAAGGCGATAATCGATTCTGTCAAATATTTTATCGATGTTTTCAACATCGATGGTTACCGCTTCGATTTAATGGGTTTATTAGATATCGACACCATTAATCAAGCTTACCAAGAATGTAAAAATTTAAAATCCGATATTTTATTCTATGGTGAAGGATGGAATATGGGATTAGAACTTCCTTTTGAAAAGAAGGCATGTGCGGAAAACGCTGATAAGATGCCTGGCATCGCTTTCTTCAATGATTTATTCCGCGATGTTATCAAAGGTGGCAATTTTAAAAACAATATTAATGAAAAAGGATATGTTGGTGGCCGACTCGATAATCAAAATGTCGTCAATTATGCGATTAGAGGTTCGGCAATCGATGATCCCTTTAAACATCGTTTCTTAGATATCAATCAATCTCTCAACTATGTTGAATGCCATGATAACAATACATTATTTGATAAATTAACCTTTTCAAATGGTTATGAAGATGAAACAACCTTATTATCGAGAATCACCTTCGCTAATAGTGTGCTCCTCCATAGTTTAGGCATGCCTTTAATCCATATGGGGCAGGAAATTGGTCTTTCTAAATCCGGTTTAGATAACACTTATAACGTTCCTAAAATTAATAATATGGATTGGCACTTAGTGGATGAGAGATTTGAAATGGTTTTAGAATTAGAGAATCTCATTAAAATTAGAAAATTGTTCTTCTCTAAACTCGCTGTCGATAATCGCGAGAAGATTAATGAAATCTTCGAAACACAATACTGGAATAATGGTGTCCTTGCCTTTTATAGCGATAAAGAAGAATATCTCGGCAACTTTAAAAAAGTCTATGTTTTAATTAACCCCACATTAGATAAGAAAGTTTATTCACTTGACGATTATTATCAACTTTTAGTTGATCCCGGAAGAAAAGGAGAAGCTATTATCATGAAAAATGGTATTATTCCTCCTTTAAAAATTCAGATTTTGGTCCATAAATAGGAGGTCTTGCAGAATGTTTCATTTTACAAAAGCAGTCTTCATGGTTGGAGCGAGAATTATCGGCTCCTATTTTGCATGGATTAGAAAATACGCAAAACACCCAGAAAAATATCCTTTTGAAGTGAGATATTTTCGTTTGCAAAAATTATTAAGAAAACTCAATAGAGGTTTAAGCGTTGAATATCATGTCGAAGGATTAGAAAAATTACCAGAAGAAACATGCTGTATCGTCTCTAATCACTTATCAGCATTTGATCCTTTGTTATTAATTACCTGTTTTGATAAACCTTGCACTTTTGTCTCTAAGAAAGAGCTCGCTAACAAACCATTCGTAGGGAAAATCATCCAAGATATCGATGGCTTATTCATCGACCGTCAAGATCTTAAACAATCATTAAGAGTGATGATGAAAGTCGAAGAAGATTTAAAGAAGAAAAATAAAAACTGGATAATATATCCAGAAGGCACAAGAAATAAGGACCAGTTACATAATGTAGCAATGTTCCATCACGGCACCTTCAGACCAGCAGTAAAAGCGGGAGTTCCAATTGTTCCAGTAGCCGTCTATGGAACCTTTAGACCATTAAAAGGTAAACCACAATTTAAGAAATATCCCACCTTTGTCAAAGTACTCGATCCTATCTATCCGAGTGAATATCAAAATATGACCACTCAAGATATCGCAAATCTAATGCAAGAAAGAATTGAAAGAGCGGTAACATTCGAACTAAGAAAACTTGACCATCAAGAAATGTTGGGAACTAAAAATTATCGCTTCAATGATATCATTTAAAAGGTAGTAAAACTACCTTTTTATTATTCTAAGTCCTTTAGGGAAATGATTTTTAATTACTCTTCCATCCGCTTTGGCAATATCGACATTTATACCTTGATATTTCAATAGATAATAACCTTTATCAATATTAGCAGGTAAGACATTACCGCTGAAATAGATATCTATTTCCTTATCGTTTAAATCATATATTCTCGGGAATTCTTTCACGTAATGAGAATAGTGATAATCATATTTAATTTCATCTTTGATGAGTTCGCCGATTTTTACTCCTGCCCTCACGATGTTAAAACCACGGAAATTATAACTATAATTAAGGCCAAACAATGTATCGCCAAATTTATTTATTTCTGAGAAATCAAAGCCATGTTTATGGTCTTTTTTCTCATTTTTCAGTGTTTTTAACGAATAATTGCCAGGTTTTTCAATTAAACAGATGTAATGTCCTTCACCTGTAAAATGCGATGGCAATAGATGAAAACCTAGTGGTTTCTTCTCATTTATAAAGAAAGAATGATGGTCAATAGTTTTAACAATGGCGTCCCGATTCTCTAATAGATAACTAACCACATCTTCATCTTCCTCTTCGCTATATGAGCAAGTGGAGTAGCATAATGTGCCACCAGGTGAGAGCATATCATAAGCCATAAGTATTAATTGTTTCTGTATTTCTTGATTCTTTAATACTTTCGCATATGACCAATCATCAACCATCTTCTCCTCTTTTCTAAACATGCCAGATCCAGAGCAAGGAGCGTCGAGAATAATTTTATGAAAACAGTTTAAATGATTTTTATAAATTAACGATAAGTCGTTACTTGTAACGACAACATTGCCAATTCCCAATCTTTCGACATTCTCCGATAATATTAAAGCGCGAGATTTAGATAGATCATTCGCAATAATTAATCCCGTATCATTCATTAAAAATGAGGCTTGGATAGTCTTTCCTCCAGGAGCCGCACACATATCTAAAACTAATTCATTTTCTTGAGGATTTAATAAATAACTAGGAACCATCGCGGATGGCTCTTGCAAATAGAAACAACCTAAAAGATGATAGATACTTTTGCCTAAATCATATTCGTTTTTATCATAGATAAAAGCATGTTTAACAATTGGATGTGGTTGAACATTGGGAAATAAAGAAAGAAATGTTTTATCATCCATCTTTTGCGGATTTAATAAAACAGCATGTTTGCTCGGCAAAGATAAAGACTCTTTTAAAAGATCGATTTCTTTTTCATTTAAATATGACTTTAGATGTTCAAAGAATTCCATATCAATATATTAGAACTTTTCTTATAGAAAATGTATGTAAAATATTTCCTTTAGTTATGTTATTATAGAAATGAGGTTTTTATATATGAGAATGGTAGATTTAATTATCAAAAAGCGTGATGGTTTTGAATTGACCGATGAAGAAATCACCTTTTGGATTGACGGATACGTCAAAGGAGAAATCCCTGATTATCAAAGTAGTGCGATGCAAATGGCGATTGTATTTCGCGGTATGACCAATCGCGAAATCGCCACTTTAACAGATCGCATGGAACATTCCGGAGAAGTATTAGACTTATCTCATTTAAAGGGCGTAAAAGTCGATAAACATAGCACAGGCGGTGTTGGTGATAAAACATCATTGGTCTTAGGACCAATGGTTGCGGCTTGTGGTGCAACATTAGCAAAAATGAGCGGTCGTGGTTTAGGCCACACCGGTGGTACATTAGATAAATTAGAATCCATCCCAGGTGTTACCATCGCTATTGAAGGAGAAAGATTTGCCAAACAGGTTAATTCTATCGGCTGCGCAATCGTGGGACAAACCGCTTCTTTAGTTCCCGCTGATAAAAAGATGTATGCCTTAAGAGATGTCACCGGAACCGTGGAATCCATTCCTTTAATCGCTGCTAGCGTAATGTCTAAGAAACTCGCTAGTGGTTCAGATGCCATTTTACTCGATGTCACAGTCGGTGAAGGTGCATTCATGAAAAATATGGAAGATGCAAGAAAACTTGCCCATATCATGGTGGATATCGGAAATCGTTTGGGAAGAGATACAAAAGCTGTTTTATCAGATATGAGTGAACCTTTAGGTTTAGCTGTTGGTAATGCTCTTGAAGTTAAAGAAGCCATCGCTGCTTTACATGGTAACGGCCCTGAAGATTTAATGGAATTATGCTATACCTCTGGAGCAATTATGCTTAAACAAGCTAAGTGTGTTGCTACCATTGAAGAAGGCCGTCAAAAACTCCATGATGCTATCTATTCCGGTGCGGCATTTGATAAATTTGTGAAGATGATTGAGGCTCAAGGTGGAGATATTTCATATATCCTACATCCGGAGAAATTCCCCCTCGCGAAAAACATCATCGAAATCCATTCTGATAAAGAAGGTTACGTCAACACTTTGAACGCCTTAGAAATCGGTGTTAGCAGTATGAGACTCGGTGGTGGTAGAGAGACATTAGAAGATGTCATCGATATGTCTGCTGGTATTGTTTTAAATAAAAAAGTTGGCGATCATGTCAATAAAGGCGAACTCTTATGCACACTTCACACCAATAAAGGCAAAGAAGAATACGAACCGATTATGGAAGATGTGAGAAAAGCTTACGTTATCGTGGAAGAGCCAATCGGTAAGAGTCCTGTTATTAAAGAAATTATCGATCGATAAGACCTCTGAAAAAGAGGCCTTTTCTTTTGTTTAATAAGACAGATATCGAAAGCATTAATCTTGATTAATGTTATTAATATAGATAATATTATCGTATGCAGAAACCATTAGCGGATCAATTAAGACCAGAGACATTAGAAGAGATGGTTGGACAAAACCATCTTTTAGACAAGAATTCAACATTCCGTAAAGTAATAGACTCCGGTCATATTTCTAACATGATTTTTTATGGCCCTCCTGGAACTGGTAAGACAACGATGGCCAACATCATCGCGAAGAAAGCCAATATGTCTTTATATAAACTTAATGGCACAACCGCATCCACTGATGATATTAAGAAAATCATCGGTGAGGTCAATGGTATCTTTAATACAAATGGGATACTTCTCTATTTAGATGAAATTCAATATCTCAATAAGAAACAACAACAATCATTACTGGAATTTGTGGAAAATGGCGATATCACTTTAATTGCTTCCACAACGGAAAATCCATACTTCTATATCTATCCAGCCTTGTTATCTCGTTGTACTGTTTTTGAATTCAAGGCTATTACTAGTGATGAAGTAGAAAAAGGTCTTTTAAGAGCAGCCAAGAGAATCGATGTCAAAGTCGAAAAAGAAGCGCTTTCCTTATTAGCAATTGCTAGTAATGGAGATATGAGAAAATCTATCAATAATTTGGAATTTCTCGCTAATTCTCTAACAAAAAGCAATAAAATCACTAAAAATATGGTGGAATCATTTATTGATAAAGCCAATATTTCCTATGATAGAAGCGAAGATAAACACTTTGATAATTTAAGTGCTTTAATGAAATCTTTAAGAGGCAGTGATCCTGATGCTGCTGTTTTCTATCTCGCGAAAATGTTAGAAGCAGGTGACTTAATTGCCGCTTGTCGTCGTTTATTATGCTCAGTGACAGAGGATGTGGGATTAGCTTATCCAAACCTCATTCCTATAGTTAAAGCTTGCGTTGATTCAGCATTGCAATTAGGCATGCCAGAAGCGAGACTTCCTTTAAGTAACGCCGCTATTTTAATAGCGACTGCTCCCAAGAGTAATGCGGCATGTTTAGCTATAGATGCCGCCATTATGGACATCCATCAAGGTAAAGGTATTAACGTTCCAAGAGCGTTACAAAATACCCATTATGATGGAGAAGATGCTAAGGTCAAAGGTCAAAATTATAAATATCCACATAGTTATTCTCATCACTGGGTCAAACAACAATATTTACCAGATGATATTAAAGATGCGAAATATTATGTTTATCAAGACAATAAATTTGAACAAGCTCTAAAAGAGTATTGGGATAAGGTGAAAAAATAATGAGAGTCGTTTTAACAACTGTTTTAGAAGCGAGTGTGAAGATTAACGATAAACTCGTCGGAAGTATCGAAAGAGGCTATTTATTATTAGTCGGTTTTACTGATGGAGATAATAAAGAAACCGTCGATAAGATGGTCGATAAAATCCTTTCATTAAGAGCGTTCCCAGATGAGCATGGGCAAATCAATATATCTTTACAAGATATTAATGGTTCCATACTCTCTGTCAGTCAATTTACTTTATATGCGAATACCGCGAAAGGAAGAAGACCATCCTTTGTGGATGCTTTGCGTCCTGGAGAAGCGGAACCCTTATATGAATATTTCAATCAGCAATTAGAATTGAAACACGGAAAAGTATCCACAGGTATCTTTGGAGCAGATATGAAAGTCTCCTCAATTAACGATGGACCTTTTACCCTACTATTAGATAGTAAGGAGATGTTCAATTAATGAAGGTTTTAGTTGGTCTTTCCGGTGGCGTTGATTCTGCAGTTGCTGCTTATCTTTTAATCAAACAAGGTTATGAAGTCAGCGCTTGTTTTATGCGTAACTGGGATGCTTTAGCTAATGGCGATTATCTCGGGAACCCCACAATCAATAATAGTCAATGTCCACAAGAAAAAGATTATGACGATGCTGTCTTAGTGGCGAAGAAACTCGGTATTGAATTATTAAGAATCGATTTCGTTAAAGAATATTGGGATGATGTTTTCTCCTATTTGATTAGAGAATACGAAAATGGAAGAACCCCTAACCCTGATATCTTCTGCAATAAATACATCAAATTCGATGCCTTTTTGAAATTCGCTAAAGAAAAAGGCTTTGATATGATCGCTATGGGTCATTACGCTAAGCGCATTGATAAAGATGGCAAAACTTATTTATGCAAATCTTTTGATAAGAACAAAGACCAAACTTATTTCTTAAGTCAAATCAATCAAGAACAAGTTTCTTCTTGCTTATTCCCATTAGGTGATATCGATAAGCCAGAAGTAAGAAGAATCGCTCACGAATTAGATTTGAAATCCGTTATGGACAAGAAAGATAGTACTGGTGTCTGTTTTATCGGTGAAAGAAATTTCCGCGAATTCTTGAAGAATTATATTCCTGCTCAAAAAGGCGATATCATAGATATCGAAACTGGCCGTGTTCTCGGACAACACGAAGGCGCTATGTATTACACAATCGGTCAAAGAAAAGGTTTAGGCATCGGTGGTATTCACGGTGAACAAGCAAAAGGTTGGTTTGTCGCTTCTAAAGATATTAAGAAAAACATTCTTTATGTCGCAAGCGGTGAAGAAAATGAATACTTATTATCGACAAGATGCACTGTTAAACAATTGAACTTTATCACCGATAAACCTAAAGAAGGACAACATCTATTTGCAAAATTTAGATATAGACAAGAAGATAAAGGCGTAACTATTCACTTTGTGAATGATGATTGCATCGAACTAATCTACGATGCACCATATAAAGCTGTTACACCCGGACAAGCTGCCGTATTATATGATGGCGATGTCTGTTTAGGTGGAGGCTTAATTGATCAAACATTTACGGACTAATAACTGTATAAGTTTGATAATTTAATAAATTATAGTTTTTATACGGAAGATGTGATATTTTATTTTCCGTAAGCAAGAAGAGAATCCTATTGAGAGCTTATTAGCGAGCATCTAGCGGTGAAAAGGATGTAAGAAGGAGATAGGTGGGCCACTTCTGAAGATAGCGACTAATCCCCGCCGTTGACTGCGTTAAAGTTAGAACTAAGTGCATTCACAATAGTGAATGAATAAGGATGGTACCGCGGTAAATTATCGTTCCTTAATGGAACGTTTTCTTATATTTGGAGGCAATTTATGAAAAAAATGACGTCTAGTGAAATTCGCCAAATGTGGTTAGATTTCTTTAAGAGCAAAGGTCATCACGTTGAACCAGGAAGTTCTTTGATTCCGAAGAACGACCCGACATTACTATGGATTAATGCTGGTGTTGCGGCTTTGAAAAAATATTTTGATGGAAGTGAAATACCTCCAAGCAGAAGAATTACCAATGCCCAAAAATCCATTCGTACAAACGATATTGAAAATGTCGGTGATTCAACACATTTAACATTCTTCGAAATGTTAGGTAATTTCTCTATTGGTGATTATTTCCGTAAAGAAGTCATTCCTTGGGCTGTGGAATTATTGACAAGTGATAAGTGGTTTGCTTTTCCTATGGAAAAGTTATACGTCACCTATCATCCCGATGATTTAGAAACTAAGAAATGTTGGATTGACGCTGGTGTTCCTGAAGATCATTTAATTAAAAAAGAAGATAATTTCTGGGAAATCGGTGAAGGTCCTTGTGGCCCTGATACAGAAGTTCACTTTGACCGTGGTGAAAGATTTGACCCCGAACATGTCGGTCTTAAATTATTAGTTGATGATTTACCAAATTCCCGTTTCGTAGAAATTTGGAACATCGTTTTCTCTCAATACAATAGTGAAGTCGGTAAAAAGAGAAGCGAATACAAAGAATTACCAAGTAAGAATATCGATACCGGCGCTGGCTTAGAAAGATTCACCTGCGTTATTCAAGGCACCGATACCGCTTATGAAACAGATTTATTCTGGCCTTTGATTGAAAAGACACAAGCCATATCTGGCAAAAAATATGATTTCAATATGAGAGCCTTTAGAGTTATCGCTGATCATATTAGAACCATCACCTTCGCTTTAGCGGATGGAGAAATGTTCTCAAATGAAGGTCGTGGATATGTTTTACGTAGGTTACTAAGAAGAGCGGAAAGATATGGTCGTGTCCTCACGATTAATCATCCATTCTTATTCGAATTAGTTCCTGTCGTCGCTGAGATCATGAAGTCTTATTATCCCTATTTATTAGGTAAAGAAGAATTCATTATGAAGATGGTCAAAGCCGAGGAAGAAAAATTCCTTAAGACCTTAGAAAATGGCGAGAGCATGTTATTAAAATCCATCGAAGGTAAAGACGAATTATCCGGCAAAGATATGTTCTTACTTTATGATACGTTTGGTTTCCCAAAAGAATTAACAATGGAGATTTGTGAAGAAAACCATGTCAAAGTTGATCTCGCGGGATTCGAACAATTGATGAAAGAACAAAAAGATAGAGCGAGAAAAGCTCGTGGCGATTTACAGAGTATGAATAAACAATCTAAAGACTTATTAGATTGTAAAGTGGAAAGCGAATTCACCTATGGTGTTAAACCAATTGACGCTAAAGTTGTCGCTTTATTTAAAGACGGTGTCAAAGTTGATTCCTTATCCGATGAAGGCGATGTCATCTTTGATCAAACCACCTTCTACGCAGAAAGTGGCGGACAAGTTGCTGATACTGGTACAGTAGAAAATCACGACACTGCTTTAAAAGTTACCAATGTCATTAAAGCTCCTAACAAACAACATTTGCACCATGTGGAAGTTTTATATGGTGAAGTTAAAGTAGGCGATACATTAACACTTAAAGTTGATGAATTAAGAAGAATGAAAATTATGAGAAATCACTCTTCTGTTCACTTATTGCAAAAAGCCTTAACTGATGTCTTAGGTGACCATATCGCACAACATGGTAGCTACGTGAATGATGAATATTCACACTTTGACTTTAACCATTATCAAAAGGTGAGTGCTGAAGAATTAGCACAAGTAGAAAAGAAGGTTAATGAATGGATTGCTGAAGCCATCCCTTGTGAAACCAAAGTATTGCCGATTGAAGAAGCGAAGAAGATTGGTGCTAAAGCTTTATTTGATGATAAATATGGAGATGTCGTAAGAGTTGTTTGCTTCAGTGATATCAGCAAAGAATTCTGTGGTGGCACACATGTTAATAATAGTGCGGATATCGGTTTATTCGTCATTGAATATGAAGAGAGTGTTGCTGCAGGTATTAGAAGAATTCAAGCCAGAACTTCTAGTGGTGCTTATGAATTAATTAAAAGAAGAGAAGCAATCTTATCAAGAGCTCGCGATTTAGTGGGTGTGGCTAGCTTCACTGATGTTCCATCAAGAATCACTTCTTTAATTAAAGAAAAAGATGAATTAAAGAAAAATAATGAGGCTCTTTCTAATAAACTAGCCTATGCATCTAGCCAATCCTTAAAGGATAGCTTCGAAGAGATCAATGGATTAAATGTTCTAGTGTGCTACTTAAAGGCCACAAAGAGAGAAGCTTTATTGACTTTAGGCGATAATCTTAAAACACAAAAAGATAATTATCTCATCGTTTTAGTCGGTGAAGAAAATGGTGGTTACCCAATCGTTACATTAGCGAGTAAAGAAGCTAACGCGAAAGGTTTGATGGCTGGATTAGTGGTCAAACAAGTCGCGCAATTATTAGGTGGTAGTGGCGGCGGCCGTCCTGACATGGCCTCTGGCGCTGGAAGAGATGCCTCTAAGATTGGCCAATTAGCGGATTTCGTGAAAGGATTAATCAAATAATGCTCAATCAAGTAATCGGATTAGATTTAGGAACAACTACTCTAGGTATCGCTTATAGCGATTCATTCGGTTTTGTCCATGGTATTGAGACCTTCCGTTTCCCAAAAAATCAATATATCGTCGCTAGAAAACACGTCATTGAATTATGCGAGAAGATGATGATTAAAGAAATCGCTATCGGTCTTCCTCTCCACTTAAGTGGACAGATGAGTGAGATGGCGAATAATGTCATGCGTTTTCGCGAAGATTTATTGAAAGATTGTCCATCTTTAGTTATAAATACAGTAGATGAAAGATTGACATCCGTCACTGCTAATAGAAGCATTTCTGAGCAAGGGATGAATCATAAGCAAAGAAAAGAAAGCGTCGATCGTATCGCCGCATGCATAATCTTAGACACCTATGTGAGAATGAAGGAGAGAAAATAATGTTAGATGACAAACAAATTACCATCATCGATGACCAAGGCAATGAACATTTAATGACCATTTTGTTCACCTATGACAATGAAGAAAGAAAAACATCTTATGTTTTCTTCTATAGTGAAGATAATCCTGA
The DNA here is from genome assembly GCA_016280685.1 of Caryophanales bacterium. Next base: position 6,128 of record JAEEHE010000075.1, on the reverse strand, counting down.
TGAAGTCTTCGCGATGAGATATAACGACAAAAAAGAATTAGAAGAAATTGAAGATCCCGATGAATATGCGGAAGTGGAAGAAGTCTTTAACGCCTTCCAAGACGATCCCAAAATTCAAGATTTAAAAGAAGAAAAGAAATAATTATCTAATAAAACAAGATAATGCCTAGACCTGCACTTAATAAAAGTAACAATATTGGGTTTAGGCTTTTCTTTTTCACTTTTTTATAAATAATCGCTAAAGCAGAGAGAGTGAATAATAATGTTAATCCGACACGATTAAATGTCATGGCTTGACTAAATAAGGGGTTACCTTGATATAAAGCCATCTTTAATAAGAAGACAATCGCGGTCGCACTGATTAAAGCGACGATAACGGGTTTCACGCCATTTAAAGCGCCTTTGACAAAGCGATTCTTCAAAAACTTTGATAAAATCAAAGCCACTAAAATAATAATAATTAAAGATGGTAAAACTAAACCAACCGTTGAACAAACTGCGCCTAAGAAACCACCGGTCTTAGAACCGATAAAAGTGGAGATGTTAACCGCGAAGGGTCCAGGTGTGGTTTCACTAATTGCGATGAAGTCAGATAATTGTGTTTCACTCATCCATCCTCTTCCGACAATTTGGTCTTGAATCATCGGGATCATCGCATAACCGCCACCAAAGGTGAATAATCCGATTAAGAAGAAAACATAAAATAATTCAAAATAAATCATTTTTTCTTCTCCTTTCTCGTGATTAATGTCATTACTAATCCGACAACTAGACCAAGTCCGATAAAGATTAAGGAAATAGAAGGAATCTTAATTTGGAAAAGGTTATAGGAAAGCATTCCCACTAAAGTGAGAGTGAATAAAACTATAGATAAGATATTATTAGGAATGGCTTTTCTCAGTTTATTAACCGCCATAAATAATAGGACGATAACACCGATACTCAATCCTTTAAAAGCGGCTTGTACGATAGTCCAAGACATAAATGTCTCATAAAAGAAAGAGATGATATAAATAACGACAAAAGAAGGAATGATTAATCCTAAGGTCGCAAATAAAGAACCCCAGAATCCCGCAACGCGGAAACCGATATATGTCGCCGCATTGACACTGATAGGGCCAGGAGTGGATTCACTGATTGCTAAAATATCTAAAATATCGGAGTTATCAGCCCATTTTCTCTTCTCAACAACTTCTTTTTGAATGATGGGAATCATCGCATAACCGCCGCCAAATGTAAAAGCGCCGATTTTCATAAATGTTATGAAGAGAATGAAGATTTGGAATAAACGCGACTCTTTTTTCATGACCTCTATTATATAGTAAGGCAAATATATAAACAAACTATGGAAATTATAATTCGTTATTTGATATAATAACGTTCGCAAATTAACGAGGATTTATTAATATGGCAGAAAGAACTAAACTTACAAAAGCTGGTTATAAAAAATTAGAAGAAGAACTTCGCTATTTAATCGATGTTGTCCGTGATGATGTCAAACGTCAATTAGCTGAAGCTCGTGCACAAGGTGACTTAAGCGAAAACGCTGACTACGATGCTGCTAGAGGCAAACAAGCCGAAGTCGAAAATCGTATTAAAGAAATCGAATACATCTTAAACAATGCCGAACTCATTAGCGAAAACGTTAAAGGCAATCGTATCGGCTTAGGTTCTAAAGTAACATTAAAGTTCTTAGAGAACGATAAAGAAGCGGAATACATGCTCGTTTCTAGCGTTGAAAGCGATCCCTTCCATGGCAAGATTTCTAACTCCTGTGCCTTAGGCGAAGCCTTAATGGGTAAGAGCGTTGGCGACATCGTCGAAGTCAAAGCCATCAAGAACTACAAAGTCGAAATTTTAAAAATTGGCACAAATTAATAAAATTTTTTAAGACAAAATTAAGAAATTCCTCCTATTACTAAGTAGGAGGTATTTTTTATGTACAAAGTTATTATTGGTGTCGTTATTGCGGCAGCGGTCATGATTATCGGATTTATGATGATTGATCCAAAAGTGAACGCGAACAAAACGGCACCGACCACAGAAGTGGCACCGAATAGTGGCAATAGTTTTACTATTGAAGGTGAAGTCAGTAAACCCGGCACTTACACTTTCACAGAAGAAACTATCACTATGCAAACGCTCATAGAAGCGAGTGGTGGACCGACATCTAACGCTGACGACTTAGCGTATTTTGAAGATGCGGAACTGAAAGCGGGTAGTACTTATTACATTGCTAGCAAATTCGATAATACCGATATTTGTAGTAATAAAGAAATCGCTAAAGTTAATGTCAATGTTGATGATACCGATACGTTAATGACCGTTAACGGCATCACTTCATCCATCGCCAGTTCTATCGTTTCCTATCGGACTAGCAATGGTGTCTTTAAAACTGTGGAACAACTTATGGATGTTTATGGAATCGGTAACGCTACTTATCGTAAGATCCGCAATTTTGTGATTCTTCACGCGTGATTATCTTTCTATTATTCATCTTTTTCTATCTCGGCATTTCCTTTAGGAAATCGATGATTCTTTTCGGCATTGTTTTCGTTATATTAGCGATCTTTGCCTTCTATAAATATAGAAAGAAAATCGCTCTTATAGGAATTGCCTTATGCATTGTTGGTGTGGGGATTAGTTACATTCGTTTTGACTTTAAACAAGAAGTCTATTCGGGGATGGTAATTGATTCCCACACGAATTATTTCATATTGCTTTCTAAAGGTGAAAAACTCTATGCCTATAGCAAAGAAAATGAATATGAAATAGGAGATTATGTTTCAATTAAGGGAAATAAAGAAGAACTATCTTTTACGAAAATTGAATCACAATTCGATTTTGAAGAATACTTAAATAACAAAGGCGTTTATTATTCATTGAATATTAAAAGCGTCTCCGTTTCATTCAAAAATCCCATAAGGATTAGAAATAGAAGAGAGAAATTCTTGTCACATTTCAATAATGAGCAGCAATCACTAATTAAGGCTCTATTATTTTCTGAACAAGATGATAGTGAAGATATCGCTAATATAAAGAAACTCCATCTCTCCCGTTTAGCGTCAACTTCCGGATTATTCATCTATGCTTTCTTGAAGTTTTTTACTTTTATCCTGTCCTATTTCATTAAGGATAAGCGGGTGAAAATCGTTTCTTTAATAATTCTTTTACCATATGTTATATTCACAATTCCTCGCTTTACTGTGCTCAGGATATTTCTTATTGAAATATTGTTATATATCAATGAAGCCTTTTTAAATACCAAATTCGATAAAAAGCAAATTACCGGTGCTTTAGGTTTTTTCTTTCTTCTCATCGATTATCATCTCGGATATCAAATGAGCTTTATTATGGGCTTTACTTTACCGACCTTGATATCTTTTATCTATAACGGCTTATCACACTTCAAAAGGCTTAAATTATACGTTTTATCACTAATGGGAACCTATTTCTTGTTTATTCCTTTTGAACTGAAGTTTTATAACGGGATTAATCCTCTAGGAATATTCCTCCAAACATTGTTCGCTCCATATTTTATCTTTATCGCTATTCTTTCTTTATTATGTTTCTATGGTGTTCCTCTATATGGAGTGGTGGGCTTCTTTGTTAAAGGCGAAAGTAATTTAATCGGTTGGTTAGCAAAAATTGCTTTCCAATTTAATGCCCCTCCGTTAAATGAGTGGTTCATCTTAATATATATCCTATTATTTATAATAATATGTTATTACCGAAGCATCGATTTCAAGCCAATATATCGCGTGTTAACAGGGATGTTGTTATCAGGGATTATCATCTATCATTTGCCGCTAGAAAATCTCATAACCGCGGAAGTTTGTTTTATTAATGTCGGACAAGGCGATTCTTGTCTTATCAGAAAAGGGACAACGAGTATCTTAATCGATACAGGCGGTCTATCTTATATGGATGTCGCGAATGAATCACTAATTCCATTTTTAAAAAAGAAAAGAATATATAACATCGATTTAGTTATCACCACGCATAACGATTACGACCATTGTGGAGCCCTTGATTCTCTAAAAGAGAATTTCTATGTCAAAAATGTCGTACAAACTAGCGTTAATTTTCCTATTAATATCAATGGCATCACTCTTACAAATTACAATTTGCACACGACGGAATTTTCTGATGAAAATGATAAATCTTTAGTGGTGGGCTTCCACCTTATAAATAAAGATTTCTTAATCATGGGTGACGCTCCTATTGAGGTGGAGAAGAATATTATTAAAGAATTCACTCATGTCGATTGCGATATCTTAAAAGTGGGGCATCACGGTTCTAAGACTTCCACATGTGATGAATTTATCAAATATTTAAAACCGGAAGTAGCGATTGTCTCTTGTGGTGAAAATAATCGCTACGGACATCCACACAAAGAAGTAATTAGAGTTTTAAATAACAATCATGTCACGATTAGAAGAACGGACAAGGAAGGAACCATCACTTATAAAAAGGCGATATTTCTTTAGTTTAAATATATTTAAGTTAAAAGATTATTCGACTATAATATTCATATGATTTATTTGATATATAGCAATCAAATATCCGAGATTAAAAAGGTCGTTAAATCCATCGCTAAACAATCCTTACCAGAAATGGATGAGATTAATTTTGTCCGCTATGATGGCAATAACACTTTAGTGCAAGAAGTCGTCGATGACGCGAATTATGTTCCTCTTGGATATGACCATAAAGTTATCTCATTAGATAATTGCTATTTTTTGATGAATCCTAAACCGAGAAATAAAATCGAAGCGGATCAAGATTATAAATCTTTAATCGATTATTTAAATAATCCCAATCCTGATTGTGAATTAATTTTGACTGTCCCTACCGCCAGCATTAATACCAAAAGTGAAATCTATAAGATTATCGAAGAAAAAGGTAAGAAGATGGAAATCAAAGACCCCAACGCTAAAGAGTGGGTTGCTTATGTGAGAAAGACAGTCGATGAATATATTAAAAAGAATCCCGGATGCAAAATGGATAATGATGCTATCGCGGAATTAACTGAGAGAACTACTTTAGATATTCCTTTATTAAGGAATAGCATTATTAAATTGTTCTTATACACCGACCATGTGAAATATGAAGACGTCACCTTATTAGTCACTAGACCCTTAGATGACAATACTTTCCAAATATTCAATTACCTCATCGCTGGCAAGAATGAAAAAGCCGTTGCTTTATTAAGAGATTTAGAAGTTACCAACATCAAAGAAGTAACTTTAATCTCCATGCTCGCTAATCAATTCCGCTTATTAAATGAAGTGGTGTATCTTTCCAAAAAAGGATATAGCCAGGATGACATCGCTGCCGAACTAAAGATCAATCCCATTAGAGCGAAGATCTTAAAAGGTCAAACTTATACGATGAGCGAAAAAGCCATTCATCGTACTTTAAATGACTTATTTAATTTAGATTTAAAAATAAAAAGCGGTTTTGTGGACCGCTCTTATGCTTTTGAACTATTTTTGATAAATTTTAAAAGAGATTAATTATTTAATAGAATTAACCAAACGTTGTAATGCGCCTTTTTGTCTAGCAGCAGTGTTTTCGTGTTGAATACCATCGCTGACACTCTTATCAATAAGACGGAATGCGCTCTTTAATGCTTCTTCGGCTTTCGCTAAATCTTTAGCTTCAACGGCTAATCTAACTTTTTTAGCAGCAGTGCGGCAAGCACTCTTAGCGGATGCATTTCTGAGACGAGCTTTTTCGTTTGTGCGATTACGTTTAATTTGGGATTTTATGTTTGCCATAATTTACCTCTTTTCCTTAAATAGCGATAGATATCTTACCAAATAGAAACAAATAATTCAATTATTTATTTACTTCTTTTTCTTTTGTAGTTGTGCGACTTCATAGACAAAGTCGTTAATTGACGCCATTTGACCGAGTAATTCCTCAGGGAATTCGACCTCAAATTTCTCTTGGACATCTCTAATTAATTCCACATAGGACATGGAATCTCCGCCTAAATCATTAATCAAGTGCGCATCATCTTCAATTTTGAAGACAGGGAGGATTAAGACTTTTGAGAAGATTTCTCTCATAGGGATAAGAATGCTTTCAATTTCTTCTTTAGAGAAACCTTCAAAGGTTTT
>JAEEHE010000074.1 GCA_016280685.1 Caryophanales bacterium | reverse complement strand
TCGGCATTAAAGCCATATTCCTCAGATGTGCAGGTTTCAATAACGTCGATGTCAAAGCAGCATTTGGCAAGATTCATGTCTTCCGCGTGCCTGCTTACTCCCCATATGCAGTCGCTGAACATGCAATGGCGTTATATATGACAAATAATAGACGTATCCACAAAGCGTACAATCGCACGAGAGAATATAACTTCACCCTCAATGGTTTAACCGGACACGATATGCACGGAAAAACAGTCGGTGTTATCGGAACAGGTAGAATCGGTAAATGTTTTATCAATATCTGTAAAGGATTCGGCATGAATGTCATCTGTTATGACGCTTATCCTAGCGATGAATCTTTAAACTACGTTAGTTTAGATGAAATCTTTGAAAAATCCGATATTATCTCTCTTCACTGTCCATTAACTCCTGAAACTAGACATTTAATCAATGAAGATAGTATTAAGAAGATGAAAAAAGGTGTTTCTATCATCAATACATCAAGAGGCGGATTGATAGACACCAATGCATTATTGAAGGGAATCACTGATCGTATTATCGGTGATGCTTGCTTAGATGTTTATGAAGAGGAAGGCGAATTGTTCTATGAAGATAAATCCGGCCATATCATGAACGATGATACTTTATTGAAGCTCATCGCTATGCCAAATGTCATCATCACTTCTCACCAAGCTTTCTTAACACATGAAGCCTTAGAGAATATCGCTGATACGACAACACAAAATATTCTTAATTTCTTCGGCGATAATTTTGTGACCGATAACGAAGTTTGTTACCACTGTGGAAATGAACAAAATTGTCAAAAGAAAAGAAAGCAAAAATGTTTCTAATCTCATAAAACTTTCTAAAAGAAAAAGCGGATTGAACTCCGCTTTTTTTTAAAACTCGCTAATAGCTTTTCGCCCAAATAGTAATGGGATGGCCTGACTCGGTTTGATATGCTCTTTGACGATCGCATACACAACATCGATGATCGGCAATTCAACATGATATTTTTCTTCGAGTTCTTTAGCCGCAGTTAAGGCATTCACACCTTCAACAACCATGCCGACTTTTTCTAATGTATATTTCAAGGAATGACCTTTTCCTAATAAGACACCAGCGTTGTGGTTTCTCGAATTATTACTTGTCGCAGTAACAACGATATCACCAATACCAGTTAAACCAGAGAATGTACCTTCTTGGCAACCCATCGCAAGACCTAAACGAGTAATTTCTGCTAGACCTCTAGTGATGATTGCAGCTTTCGCGTTATCACCAAAACCTAAGCCTTCACTCATACCTGCCGCTAAGGCGATAATGTTCTTTAGTGCGCCGCATAATTCCACACCTTTAATATCGGTATTTGTGTACACTCTAAGGACATCATTATTAACCTCTTTTTGTACAAGTTTAGCGACATCTTCATCTTCACAAGAAGAAACGATTAAGGTCGGTAATCCAAGGGCGACTTCTTCCGCATGAGTTGGACCTGACAACGCTACAACCTTATATTCTTGGCCGACAACATCCTTGATAATCTCACTCATCGTGAAAAGAGTTTCCGGTTCGATACCTTTACTGACAGTTATCAATATTTGCGATGGATTGAAATATGCTTTGCAAATTTCAGCAGTCTCTCTTACATATGGAGATGGGGTAGCAAAAATCACGAAATCCTGACCTATACAAGCATCCTTCAAATCAGTGACAAAATTAATTTCATCATTGATTACCGATCCCGGTAGGTTTGGATGCGTGTGTTCAGTTTTTAAGCGGATGCTATCTTTTTCAAATTTGCTCCAGAGGGTAATCTTATGACCCATCTTAGAGAGCATATTCGCTAAAGCTGTTCCCCAAGTACCACTTCCTAATATTCCAATATTTTTCATAACTATAAGATAACGACGGTTCCGTCTTCTTTGACTTCGATTTGATCACCAGTCTTCACAGTGTTTAAGAATTCTTCTCCTAATCTATCGATAGCAATCACTGGAGAATTCTCCCATACTTTTGCAAGGACAATACCTGAGGCCGCTAAAGAATCGATGGATTCTGAGAAGAGGAAACAAGCGGGAGCAATACCCATTTGACAGACGGTTTGAATAACTAATCCACCGGTAGTGCTACCAATTGTAATTGGTAAACATAAAGCTTTACCGGTGATATTGACTCCGAATAAATCTTTATTGTTTTGGTCGGAGACATAAACTTGTTTAGCGTTTTTTAATGCGCTCTTTTGGAAAGAAGCTAAGGTGTTAAAACCTTGATGACTAACTGCCGCTTCACCTTTCCAGTTACCGCCGGCAATGACACGTCCTTTAAATTCCTTCATATTATTTGCTCTCCTTTCCGACGATAAAGTCCAATATCTCTTGGTCTTTAGCGTATCGAGCGTTACTGTAAGTTCTTAATTTATTAGAACTTGTATAAATTCTACGCGCTTTGGTAAGCGGGTTATTTGTGTACATAAGTGGGCAGATACTCGTGAGCTTAACGCCGGTAGCGAGAAGTTCTTGATATTTCGGTGTCGCTCTAAATTTATCAGCGATATCAGGAGCGGTCGTCATAATGGTTCTCACCACGACTTTCTTACGACCGGTTTCCTTTAATCCTGCGACAATTCTATCAGTCCAGCTATTGACTTGGGCAAATGTTAAATGCGGACATCCGATAAAGACTAAATTGCCTTTCTTCTCAGGATGTTTCCACATAATGGGATATGATTTATAAACTCTTTCAATCTCTGCATCATCGATGATGTATTCTTTCGCATCATCTCTAATGAGTTTTTGACCTTGCTTTTTAGCTTCTGGTGTTAAACCATCGATATGGTATAAACCAACCGCACCATTAGAGGCTGTAGCAGCACCAAAGTCTTTAAGATATCCGATGGCTTGGTCATTTAATTCGTTACCTAAGAATTTATCTAAACCAATAACATATGGGACATCTTCCATAACTTTCATACCGATGGCGGAGCCCAATATTTGTGCTTCAGGTAATTTTTCACACTTAATGATGACTTTCCATTTGGCTTTTCTTCCTTCGTCGGTGATAAATCCGAATTCCGGAACTAAACCTAATATTGATCCGAATAAATCAAGCATACCGGAGTTTCTATTACATCTCGCTCCTAATACGGAGTTTGCAAATACGACCGCGGAAGATTCAGCCCAAGAGAGGATATCTCCTTCTTTAGGAGTATTACCAATTTCTGGTAAATAAGAAGCACATGTGAAAGCATTGTCATCTTTAAGACCAGCTTTCTTCATCTGCTCTTCGTACATCGCTTGTTTAGCGTACATAATCTTAGAGAAAACTAATTTTTCTAAGAGATTACATTTGACATTTTTATAATCGATAGGTCTGGGATCAACAGTGAAGTGGCCTTTAGTTTTAATACCAGCGTCATTGATCTGTTCCATAGTAGCGAATAATGGTTTTAATAACTTAATACCAAAACTCGTCACTAAATGCCCATCATCATGGGTAACTTTAACTAACCTTGGAGCGCCGAAAATATCACCAAACATGACGACAGTTTCCATAATCTTCGCCATGACTGGTCCTTGTTTACCTTCAAGGGTTTCTCTTTGCTCTAAAGTCAATTCCATTTTTGGTTCGTACATAGAGGAATTTCCTTTCTCAACTTTTATATTTTATCACATGTGTTTATTTATGTATGCGAAGTATACGAGAAAAAGGTAAAATAAAGAGGCGAGGGAAGTTATATGAAAGAAATCTATAAACCTTTATTTACACCCTGGAAAATAAGAGATGTCGAAATCAAGAATAGAATCGTCATGACATCCATGGGTGGAACATCTCTTTTCGGTTGGATGGAACCAGCGAAATTTGATGAAGAAGCTGCAAAGTTTCTTTTAGAAAGAGCGAAGAACGATGTCGGTTTAATCTTGCCGGGTATCGCCCCAGTCAAAAACCCGATGTTAGGTGGCTGGTTATATTCCAACAAAGGAATGTATAAGAAGCTCAAAAAATACATGGAAGAATTCCATAAGACAGGCGCGAAATTATTCGTGCAATTAACTGCAGGATTCGGTAGATCGATGGCCCTTAATGACATCATGGAAAAAGCCTGTGTCAATAAAGCTTTAGGCGGTTTATTAAAACCTATCTTTAACATGAACTGGATTAACGCCGCACCAAGTGTGACTCCTAATAGATGGTCAGATAAAGTCATGACTAGAGAGATGAGTGAAAAACAAATTCTCAAGATTATCGATGCCTTTGCTAGAGTCAGTAAATTATGTCAGGAAGCCGGTGTCGACGGCATTGAAGTTCACGCGGTACATGAAGGTTATTTATTAGACCAATTTACATTGCCTTACGCCAACCTCAGAAAAGACCAATGGGGTGGTAGTTTTGAAAATAGATATCGTTTCCCAGTCGAGATTGTTAAAGCCATTAAGAAAGTTTGTGGCGAGAACTTCCCGGTTACTTTACGCTATTCCGTAGTTAGTAAAACTAAAGGATTCAATAGAGGCGCGATGCCAGGCGAAGAATTTGAAGAAGTCGGTAGAGCGATGGCGGAAAGTGAAAAAGCTGCGAAATATTTACAAGAAGCCGGCTATGATATGCTCAACTGCGATAATGGTACATATGATGCTTGGTATTGGGCTCATCCTCCAGGATATATGCCCAATAACTGTAACTTAGCAGATGTAGCACATATTAAAAAATATGTAGATATCCCAGTTGTCTGTGCAGGTCGTATGACTCCACAAGTAGCAGCAGAGGCGATTAGGAATGGTGAAATTGATGCGATGGGTGTCGCTAGACAATTCTTGGTGGATCCTGAATGGGTCAGAAAACTCGAAGAAGGTCGCGAAGAAGATATCCATCCATGTATCCAATGTCATAATGGTTGTTTCAATATGGCTCACTATAAGGGTGTCCCAAACGATCAATCTTTAACCGATGCTTTACATATGGCTAGATGCGCATTAAATCCAGAGACAATGCAATCCAAGAAATATAAGATTGTCCCCGCGAAAAAGATGAAGAAAGTCGCAGTTATCGGTGGCGGTATCGGTGGCATGGAAACAGCGTTAGTGGCCGCAAAACGCGGACATAATGTCACAATTTTCGAAAAATCTAACGAATTAGGTGGTGTCTTTATCCAAGCCAGCAATATGTCATTTAAAGAAAACGATAGAGCGTTAATCGAATGGTATAAGAGAGAAATCAAAAAGCATCCGAATATCAAGGTGGAATTTAACGCGGATATCCATTGTGAGAAATGCTTAGCCAAACAAGGACAATTTGACGAAGTGGTTGTCGCTACAGGTGCGAAGGCAAGAACCTTAAAGATTTCCGGAAGCGAAAAAGCCATGGAAGCTTGTCAATTCCTCTCCGACACAAGTGTAGATGTAGGTCAAAACCCAATTATCGTTGGTGGCGGTCTTACCGGTTGTGAAATCGCTTATGAATTATCACTCCAAGGAAAGAAACCGAGCATCGTGGAAATGAAAAATGACCTCATCGCTGTTAAGGGTGTCTGCTTAGCGAACTCATCTTATTTAAGAGATTATTTTGAACTTCATAAAACACCTGTCTATTTAGAAACAAGTGTTAAAGCAATCGATGATAATGGTGTGACCATCGTTGATAAAGAAGGTAAGGAAAGCCATTTAGACGGATCCAAAGTCATTCTTTCCATCGGTTATGTGCCCACACCAGTATTCAAAGAGAGCAAGCACGTTCACTTTGTGGGTGACTGTAACGGAGTGGGCAATTTACGCACCGTCATCTGGAGAGCGTGGGATGTGGCGATGAAGCTCTAATCGGCTAGCACAAAATATAGGGCAAGTCAATTGCCCTTTTTTTATTAAAAAATAGTCAAGTTCTAAAATAGTATGTTTTTAAAAATCTATAGAATTTTATTCTATATGAACTTTTCCGGTCCTGTATTTAGGTTAAAAAAATTATAAGTATTAATTTTATATAGATTGTTGCTTGCTTTTTTATCATTTTTTTGACACTGTATATGTATTGTTGCATTTTACTTGTTATACAACTTTGAACTTGATAAAGTTTTATACACATTCCCTCATAGATTTAACTATGAAGTTGGAAAGACATAGAACAATTAGATTTGTTTCTTATCAATAAATGAAGGAGTTACTTTTATGTTAAAGATCATCAAAAGAAGTGGCAATGTCGAAGCCTTTGATATCAAGAAAATCGAAGCCGCGATTGAAAAAGCTTTCTTTGCCGAACACAAAGTTTACACAAAAGACATTATTGAGATGCTCGCTTTAAGAACCGTCTCAATCTTCAATTCCAAAGCCAAGAATGAAACAGTCGCCGTGGAAGACGTCCAAGACGCTGTGGAAATCGCTTTAATTCAAGCGGGTTTTGTCGATGTCGCCAAGAGCTACATCATCTATCGTAAACAACATCAAAATCTCAGAGATATGAAGAACACTCAACTCGACTATAAGAATGTTGTTAACAATTATTTAAAGATTAATGACTGGAGAGTCAAAGAAAACTCCACAGTCACCTATTCAGTCGGTGGTTTAATCCTCTCCAACTCCGGTGCAATTACCGCCAACTACTGGTTAAGTGAAGTTTATGATAAAGAAATCGCGGATGCCCACCGTAATGCGGATATCCACATCCACGACTTATCCATGCTCACCGGTTACTGTGCAGGTTGGTCATTGAAACAATTAATCCAAGAAGGTTTGGGCGGTGTCGTCGGTAAGATCACCTCTGCTCCTGCTGCCCACTTATCCACCCTCTGTAACCAAATGGTTAACTTCTTAGGTATTATGCAAAATGAATGGGCTGGCGCACAAGCCTTCTCATCCTTCGATACCTATTTAGCCCCATTCGTGAAGGTTGATAACTTAACATATAAACAAGTTAAACAATGTATCCAATCCTTTATCTATGGTGTTAACACTCCATCTAGATGGGGTACCCAAGCTCCATTCACCAACGTCACATTAGACTGGGTTGTGCCAAACGATTTAGCGGAACTCAACTGTATCGTCGGTGGTAAGGAAATGCCATTCAAATACAAAGATTGTAAGAAAGAAATGGATATGGTCAATAAAGCCTTTATCGAAATCATGATTGAAGGCGACGCTAACGGCCGTGGTTTCCAATATCCAATTCCTACCTATTCCATCACCAGAACATTCGACTGGTCAGAAACCGAAAATAATAAATTATTATTCGAAATGACCGCGAAGTACGGAACTCCATATTTCTCCAATTACATCAATTCCGATATGGAACCAAGCGATGTCAGAAGTATGTGCTGCCGTTTAAGACTCGACTTAAGAGAATTAAGAAAGAAATCCGGTGGT
>JAEEHE010000012.1 GCA_016280685.1 Caryophanales bacterium | reverse complement strand
TCAAAGAAAACGAAGGCTTTGCCGGTACAAACGAAAAAGTCTTATGTGATGAAGCTGGCAACGTTATTATCGGTGTCCGTAGCGAATTCGGTATCCACTTAATGATCGTCCAAAAATCCATTTATGATTTTGATGGCGATGTTTCATTAGATGAATACTATACCACCGCTATTCCAGGCGATGTGGACTTCCCAGAAGGCAAGACCACATACGTCAATTTCATCTCTTCCGTTAATAAATCCGAATATAACACACGTGCAGAAACCGTTAAGAGCGCAATCAAAGGTTTCGATAGCACCTATGATTATCGTTTATACGAAGAATTAACCGAAGACCGTGAAGCAAAATTCAGTGAAAAGACAATTACTCTCTTAGGCAATATCGATGATTACATCGCTTTACAAAGAGAAAAGAATGACGACAGTCAATCAGAAGGCTTAGAACAAGTTTGGAAAACTTATATTGAATTACTCGAAGCACAAGACTGGGCGAGAAAAGAAACCACTCGTATCGTTCCAGAAGGTTGTAAGATTGCCTTCAATAATAAGACAAGCTACGAAAGTAACAAAGCTGAATACGAACCAGGAGGAAAATGCTATGTCAAATAAGAATATGAAAAAGATTTTAGCGGTTGCCCTCTTAAGCACAATCGGTTTAACCGCTTGTGGTAAAGAAGTTCAAGCTAAGCCAACTAATTACGACGATCCCCTCATTTCCTTCACTGATAGCCAAGATGAAATTTATCACAACTTAATGAGCATCATCGAAGATGCTTACCGCGATGGCAGTTTAGCTAGTGCCGTCCTCGACAAAGTTTTATATCAATATTCCGTTTCTGTGTTCGGAAGATATAACGCAATCGCTGAACCATATAACCTCGGCGAAGGTGAAATAACACTCAAAAAAGCCGCTAACGCATACGATAAAGGCAATTTCGACTTAGTCGACCAATTCGTCGAAGCGCACAAAGCTTATTGGTCCACTGATAACGAAGGCAATCGTCTCACCACAGAAGAAGCCAAACTCAGCGAAAGAGCCAGAGTCAAAGCGAAATGGGATGCTATCGAAGAAAGAATCTCCAGAAATCTTCATAGCAAGATCTCCGGTGGTACTTATTCCAAGAGAGGCTACTTCAGCGAAGTCGCTTACTTAAAAGAATTAAGAAGCCAACTCCATAAGGTCGCTAATCCTTATGAAGGTGTGGTCGCATTCGACTACGACGACAAAGTCGTCATCACCCCAGATGTTCAAGAAGAAAACGTCTTCTTCAACGCGGAAGATGGTGAAGGCTACCTCCACAGAGAAAACTATCAAACCAATTTTGGTTTAGATGAAGAAGAAACCTTAGAAGGTACAGAAGTCAGATACATCGAAGATGAAATCATTCCTACCATCTACCGTTCCTTATTAGTCGAACAATATTTATTAGACGAATCCTATAACACCTTAGGAAGAAGCTATGCTCGTAAAGTGAACGTCCTCAGCATTTCTCCCAATAGCAACAACGATAAAGCTGCTGACTATTTAATGAAATACTTTGTGAGAGATGTCATCAGTGCTGGTGAAGAAGTCGGCTTAGATGAATTCAAAGAAGTCTCTAACGCAGTTAAAGGCGTTACCAACGAAGCACAAGCATACCTCGAAGCAGTAAACGCTGCTTATCCAGGCGCTTTCCCCAAAGTGGAATTCACCGGATTCGATGATGGCAATTATTCCTATTATGTCGGTACCGATTACGGCGATATGATGGCGAATTTCGAAAAGATTAATAAAGATATCAACTTAACAGATACATCTGTTGAGAGCGATTTCACCGGTAGCGGAACCTATACCGCAGATGTCGGTTTAGAAATCAAGACCAATGATATCAAAGCCAAAGACTATACCACAGATGGTTGGTTCATCAAAAATGGCGGTCTCGCTGATTTACCAGAATCCATTAAGAGCCGTTTATTCAACATCGGTGTCGCTAACATCTTAGATGGCGAAGCTACTGATCGTCTTGATGGCGAAACCTATGCTGTTCCCGAAAACGAGAACAAATTAGTCGCTAAGATCAACGGTAAGTTCTATCTCAAAGTCGCTAGCAAACAAGCCGGTGCGGAAGACAAAGATGATATCTTATTCTACGAAGGTGGCAAATATTATGTTGTCCAAATCGAAGAAGCTGTCTCCGGTAGTAAATTAGCCAAAGAAGCGACCAATGGTAAATACGACGCTGATAAGAAAGAAGAAATTATCAACGAAGTCTGCCGTATCGTCGCCAGCAATGATACTTATCAAAACTTATCTACCAAACATTGGTTAGAAGAAGCCGAGATTAAATATCACGACACAAAAATCTACGATTACTTCAAAACTAATTATCCAGAATTATTTGATTAATCGTTAAAACTTATTAAGGAGGTCTAAACAACCTCCTTTTTATTTTGTATAATAGATACAAATAAGAGGTATTCGTATATGCGCGAAAAAGATATATTTTGTAAAATCATCGACGGGGAGATTCCCTGCTATAAGCTCTATGAAGACGAAGATGTCTTAGCCTTCTTAGATATTTCACAAGTGACCAAAGGTCATGCTTTAGTAGTTTCTAAGAAACACTTCGAGAATTTCTTATCCACACCGCAAGAAGAAATGCATAAGGTTATGGATGTCGCCCAACGTATCGGCCAGGTAGAAATTAAACTCTTAGGCGCGAAAGGTGTTAACATCTTAACTAACTGCTATGAAGCCGCTGGACAAAGTGTCATGCATTTCCATGTCCACGTCATTCCTCGTTATGAAGAAGACAAGGGATTTGAAATCACCATGAAGAACAATGCGGAAGGATTAAATCTTCCCGCGCTTGCAGGCGAGATTAAGAGCAAACTTGATTAATTTATCTAAAGATAAAGAAAAGAGGCTGTAATGGCCTCTTTTTCATATTTATTAAGGAATTAATATCTATTGTTTGGGTTTATAGAGCATTCTATTGTCTAAAGGGAAGACTTTATTGGAGAATTCACCAGGATTGACATTTTCTAAAGCTTTATCGACGATGACCATTTTACTATCTATATTATCTATTAAGGATAATAATAAGGCTTCTCTGGTTAATGGTAAGATCGGGGAACCGAATTCTGGCGCGCCATGATGGGATAAAACCATATGTTCTAATAACAAAGGAATCTCACTAGTAATCTTCAAGCCTTCTGCGGCTCTTCTAATTTCGCTAACCATGATGGAGATATGACCTAATAATTTACCTTCGACGGAGTATTTATAGACCACCGGTCCTTCAAATTCGATCGTTTTACCCATATCGTGTAATAAGACACCAGAGATTAAGATATCTCTATTCACATTGGGATAATATTTCACTAAAAAGTCAGCGACATCCGCCATCGAGACAGTATGCATTAATAAGCCAGAAGCATAATCGTGATGGACACTAACCGCAGCAGGATAATCTAATAGTTTAGGAGATAATCTCTTGATTAAATAATCAAGAATCTTACGGCAGTCCTCATTTTGAATGCTTTCCACATAAGCGAAGAATCTCTTCACTAATTCCTCTTTAGGAACAGGAGGGGCTTTAATAAATTTCGCGACATCAATATCATCGATTGGCACCGCTTTAGCGGATAAGATCTTTAATTGTAAAGATTCTTTATATTTTAAGACATCACCTTCTAAATAGACGACATTACCGGTCACGAATAATGATTCATCATCACTAGTCGCTTCCCATTTCTTGCCATTGATGTTACCAGATGAATCTTTTAGTTCGAGATTCATATATGCCGCACCGGCATTATTTAAGCATTTCGCACTATTCGCGACTAAAAATTGTCCGCTTA
>JAEEHE010000073.1 GCA_016280685.1 Caryophanales bacterium | reverse complement strand
TATCATTCTTTAGAAGTATTAAATATCTCTGGTAGTAACGCTCCAGAAATCACTTTATTCAATAGAGTCTATATCATGGAAGACTTTGAACAATATGGTTCTACAGGCTCCGGATATACAAGTGATGCGACTAATCTATATAATGCTACCGGTCTAAGAGCAAATTATTACGCTGACTATGGCGGTGGCGGTTATAAAACTTGGATTAAGAGTTCTAGTTTTGACTGTGCGATATCTTCTGATTATTTGAATCTAACCACCTCTATGAAGCATAGCGGTAATAAAGCTGCCACCATTAAAGGTTGGAGTGGTGGCTGGACGAGAATTTGGAGCATCGATGCTTTTAATCAAAATCAACACTTTAATTTCGGTAAAGGTAATCGTTTCTCTTTCTACACTCATGGGGCGTATACCAATACCGCTTGTACAACTGCCTATAGTGGTGATGTTGTTTTAAGAGCCCAAGTTTATTATCAAAACTTTGAATTAACCGATAGCAATAGAAATAGCTCTACCTATGGTACAGGCACGGTTGACTTTACTATTTCCGCTAATTCGGGATGGGTAGAAAGAACTATTAATTTAGATGCTAGCAAGAAAGTCTACGCAGTAAACTTCATGGTCAATAATAGCGGTCTTTCTTCTAATGTCTTCATCCCTATTGATGATTTAACAATCTATACGACACCGACCTATGTGCCGCCAAAGACTATCGATGAAACATCTACTAGATTTACTAAGAGTTATCATGGCTCAGTAAAAGTTTCTATCTATACATTTACTTTAAAGATTGGTTTAGGCGCGAATGGTTATATTTATGCTTATGCCGGAACCGATATGGAACCAACTGGCTATACGATTAATGGCACAACCATTGTGATTACTACTCAAGGTTCTTATAGTGGCCAAACATTCGGTACTTGGACTGGTACTCTATCTAATAACAATAGAACAATAACCATTAACAAGAACAATATTACCGGTACGATTAAGTCCGCGATTAATACGACAAATATCGTCTGTAATGAAGATACTGTATTAGCGGAAGGTGGCGAATCTAGTAGTGTTTTGCTGCAGAAATTACAAAAACAATCCGGTAATCCTTGGACAGAAGTAACCACTGGTAGCGATAGAATCGCTTCGGTAAATAACTATCATATCCAAGGTAGTAGCGCCATTAGAGTGAGCCCTATCGCTGGTGACCGTATGAGAATTATCGTTAATCCGACTTATGCTTCTCAGAACAATCTCAATTTTGAATCTATCGCTTTCTGGGTGTACGCTCCGGCAGGTAGTTCTTACACTGTGACATTATATTCATATCCCAGCGCAACACCTGGAACCGATTTCAAGAATCCAGCTTCCAAAACATATAATGGTGGTAATGATCCAGTAGAAGGTGCAGGATGGCATTATATCAACTGCGGTCTTACTTCCGGATATCGTAAGAATGTCTCTATCTTTATCGCCGCTACATCCGCAGAAACTATTATTGATTACATTACTTATTTCTAAAATTTGATTAATTCTTTATAATTAATCCATGGCGAATGATTTTGCTTTAGAAAAAAGATTGAAAGAGATTAGTCCTGAACTTCATACGCGGTTTACCGATACGGTTTTCGCTATCCAAAATATCTTAAATAATTATCAATTAATCTTCCCTGATTTCACTGACCATACGGTTTTACACACTTTAAATATCATTGATTTTTGCAACCAATTAATCGGTAAACAAATTAATAAACTAAACGCTGATGAAATATATTCCATCTTAGTGGGATGCTATTTCCATGATACTGGTATGGGTATCACTTTAAATGACTTTAATGAATTCTCTAAACAAATTGATTTTGGGGATTATTTTGAAACACATGATAAAGATAATTATCCAGAGATTATTCGTAATTTTCATAACGAATATTCCGGATTATTTATTAAGAAATATCAACATTTCTTTGAATTCCCTTCCAAAGAACATATGTTCGCGATAGTGCAGATATCTAGAGGACATCGGAAAACTGATTTAAGTGATGAAGAGCAATATCCGAAAGCTTTGAAATTAGAGAATGGTAATTCGATTTGTTTAGTCTATGCTTCCGCTTTAGTGAGACTCGCAGATGAAATCGATATTACCGCTTCGAGAAATTCTCATGCTATTTATGACTTAAGCAAGATTGAACACGAGATCGACCTCATTGAATTTATGAAACATGAAGCGGTCAAAGATTTAAAGATCGAAGAAAAAGAATTTGTGATGGTCGTCTCTACAGATGATGAAGCAATTTACCAAGGATTAGAAAAAGTCGCTGCTAAAATGCAAAAAACACTCGACAATTGTCGAAGTGTTGTGAATGGAAATACACCTTTTGAAATCACTCAAGAAAGAGTAGTGATTAAAAGAATTTAGTTTTCAAAATTTAAGAAATTAGAAAAGCCAGTCATGGAGAAGATATCCATAACATCCTGATTGGCATTTTTTATGACCATCTTACCTTGTTGCATCATGATCTTTTGAGCGACGAGAACTACTCTTAAACCCGCAGAAGATAGATAAGATAGTTTACTAAAATCTAATCTCAATAATTCCACATCTTTTAAAGAGGTAGAAATCACTTTCTCAAAATCAGGAGCGGTGGCGCTATTGAGTTCACCATCAAGAGAGATGGTTAATTCTTTTTCATTACGATTTAATTCGATATTCATAATTATTCAATAGGCTCCAAAAATTGTTCAAAAGCATCAGCGAATAAATGACCTAATTGCACTTGCGATTCGCTGTCATAGTGGGCTTCATCAGGAGTATCAAATGGTTCTTCGTTAGTGTGCAAACCCGCTGCGATAGTGTCGATGAAATAGTTGTTTTCACTCTCTTCGGCAAAAGCCACTTTCGCTTCGTTGACGTTTTTATAATATGGTCTCCATGGTTTAGCGTTACTGATACCAGCATCGATAAAGGGCATATCTTTATCACCCGCTAAAGCTTTTAAATCAGCTCTAACATTACCGACAAATTCTCTTAGATTATCTTGATAGACATCATAATAACCGACATAAGAATCGCCTTCACCTTGCATCCAACAGAAGGCTTTAATCGTGGGAATATAGCCTTTTTGCTTGAGATTTTCCATCTGTTTCTTCACATATTCAATGAATCTTCCATACATTGGAGAATCTCTTTTAGTCCAGTCATCTTTTAAGTTAGAAGCGCCACAAGCGTATTTGATTAAGAATAATTTATCCGCATATTTTTCATGTAAGGCTTCAGAGATTCCGATTTCGGGACCGAATGTCGCTAAAGAGTTGCCTTGACCTAACATTACTTTAGTGAAGTCATCATCTTTAGAAGTATTTTGCGAATAGAAAATGACTTTGCTCGTATCTTGAGGATCGGGCCAGTCTTTAGTCCAAGAATCAAAGGCGATTTGAATCTCAGGATATCCTCTCATATATTCTTGATATTTAGAGGCTCCGATTGATCTAGTGATACAACTGCTATGGGTACAACCCACCGCATTGCTCTGACCGGAAATTAAAATGACATCAACAGGTTTCATAGGCTTTTTAGTCTGACATCCTAAAGCGCTGAATAATAAAGGCATTAAGAATAAAAATTTCAATTCGTTTTTCATATTTAAATCATAAACTTTGTTTTTGTAAACAACATTAAGAAATTATAAAAAATTTAAATATCTATCAACATAAATAAGTATTCTTATCAAAGATAAGTGGCTATTGAAACAATAAAAATGTTTACGAATAAGCGTAAACTTTTAATAAATGTTTACAAAAAATTACCATAAGTTTATTAGTTTATACTTTATAAACACTTTTTCTTCGAATTATAATTTTCTTATCAAAGAGTAAACTCTTTAACAATCCATAATGGAAAGAAGGAACATTTATGAAGACTA
>JAEEHE010000011.1 GCA_016280685.1 Caryophanales bacterium | reverse complement strand
ATCTATGGTTTCCCGCAAATGTTCGCAGAAAAAAGAGATGTCGCTCGTTTAGCTGCTCAAATCATAACCGGTGTTGGTTTCTTAGGCGCTGGGGCCATTATCCATCGTAATAGTGGCGTTAAAGGTTTGACAACTGCTGGAACTATTTGGATTGTCATGGCTATCGGTATCGCTTGTGGTTCTTTCAATTTTATCATCGCCATTATTTCTACCCTCGTTATCTTATTAGTCTTAACATCTTTCAAGAAAGTGGAAAAAAAGATCAATACCAAGAATCCCGTCATTATCTTAACGGTTCCTACCAATACCCCAGTTATCGAAAAAATATTGACCGTTTCTAAAGAATTTGATTGTGTCATCCATGGTTTATCAACCGATTTAGAAGAAGTTGATGGCACGAAAGCAGTGCAATGCACATTCCAAGTGGCTTTCTCTGGTAACGATGACCGAATCAACGAATATCTATCTCGTTTAGAAACTGAAACCAAAGCCATTTCCATTCAATTATTAAATAATCATAGATAAAAGGAATAGCGCCACAATGTGGCGTTTTTTCTTGTTCTATTTTCTGAAACAAAGTTTCATATAGTTGCACAACCTAATTCTTTTCTCTATAATTTTTCTATGAAAACAATTTATTCGCAGATTGAAAATATTGTTGATAAATCCTTACCTTTAGTGAGCAATCTCGCCAATGTATCTGCAATATTATTCACTTTGGATAATCTCAATTGGGCGGGCTTTTATTTAGCAAAAGATAACGTTCTTTATCTCGGTCCTTTTCAAGGAGAAGTTGCGTGTACAAAAATACCTTTTGGAAAAGGTGTATGTGGTACTTCCGCTTTAAAGAAAGAAACTATCATCGTTCCTGATGTCAATCAATTTGCTGGTCATATCGCTTGTTCTAGCAAATCTAAAAGCGAGATAGCGGTTCCTATATTAAAAGATAATGAAGTGAAAGCTGTTATTGATATAGACGCACCAATACTTAATAGGTTTGGTTCACAAGAAAAAGAATTATTTGAAAATGTGGCTAATTTATTAGCGGATTTATTTTAGGAGATAAAATATATGGCAAGAGTAAGAAGATATTGCGGTAATTACATCCTAGAAATTACCGGTGGCAAAATCAGAGAATACTGCGGCAACTACTTATATGAAATAAGCGGTGACAAAGTGAGAAGATATTGTGGTAATTTCTTATATGAAATTAATGGAGACCGCATTAGACAGTATTGCGGTAATTATCTTCTCGAAGTTAGTGGAAACAAAATCAGAAGATACTGTGGTAATTTCATCGCCGAAATCGATGGCAATAGAATCAGACAATATTGCGGACCATATTTATATGAGATTGATGGTTTTATCTCACATGAAGAACTTATGGCGTTAATCGCTATTTTGTTCGCTTAAACATTTATATACACGCGCTTAATAAAATAAAATATAATTAGATATCATGGCGAAAAAGGCTGGAAACAATTTCAATCGTTATTCCGAAGATAATATTTCTGAAGAATTTTTCAATTACAACAAAGAAAATAACGAGGCGATGAGAAATAGCCTTTTTGTTTATAAACATGATACAAATAATGAATTAAATGCAAGAAACTATGCTGGTGAGGAAGTCAACACTCATTTCAAACGCTTAAAAGGCTCAAAGAAAACTAGTTTCTCACAAGAAAATGCGGAACAAGTAGCAGAAGCCTCTACAACAACCGCAACCGCCGCTACAGCAGGTAGTACAGTTGCTACCGTTGCGGCCGTCACTACAACAGCAGTCGTGGTTATCGCTGGTGGTGGTATCGTCATAAATGAGTTCCTAGTAGAAACACCAAAAATTAGATTCGTTGATGCTTATGATGTCGGAGAGACATCTTTCTCCATCTCTTTTGGTCTCGGTAATGATGAAGAAAAGTTTTATGATGGTGAGCCAGAAGACGGCGAATGCAACATTACCATCGAATTAACTTGTGAATCCTATAGTGATTTCCTAGAACAAATTAGAATAGACACTCTAGGAATAAACGAACATACTTTTGAAAATCTCGTACCGGAAACTGAATATACATTAAAAATGTATGCGAATAAGTTTTTGGATTTAGATAGAGAAGAGATTGATTTTGATGGTTCCGAAGATGGCAAAATGTCTATTATCACTCTTCCGGCTACTCCAGAAATTCAAGGAAGTATCAATTTTGAAAAAGATTTAGATCCATTTGGTGATCTCAATTATTTCGTCTCCTTTGATGATGTAGTAACCGATGAGAAATATACAGGTTATTATCTACAAGTTTTTGAATACACAAGTGGTAGCTATGGCAATATTCATTATGCGGATGAAGAACCTCTTGCGCATTACGAAATCGAAAATCCTTATTTAAGAGAAAAAGTTTATCTCAACGATATTGATCCTAATGGAACTTATCGCTTCAGATTGATCGCTAGATATTTTGAAGAAGAACATAGCCTTGAAGAAAAAGAAGACGTCTTATTCGAAGAGCCATTAAATCTTGCAGCTATTCAAGAAAAAGACTATACAAGTGATGATCAAATTTATATAAGAGCGTATGAATCAACGAATTCTACTGATCCAAGATATTTTACATATGTAAGTTTGACTGAAGATACAACAGATTATTCCAATTATTATATGAATTTCTATGAATATGTCGGTGGCACTAAAGCCGGTTCTTCCTTCTCTACAACCGATTTTGATTATCCTAATGCAGTGCAAGAAATTAATATTGAATTCGGTTCTTTAAGTTCAGAAGGTAGTTATCTCGTTGAAGTGCTTTGCGAATCGAGACGAGCAGAAGATATCGCCGCTTATGTCGCAGAACATCCAGATCAACCAGAACCATCATATGTCGATATTACATTGCGTGAGCAAGAAATTAATTTCTTCCGTATCCGTAAAGATGGTTATTTCCAGGAAATAATTACCGGTTTAGATTTCGAAATCGATTCCAGATACTTTGAACACGATGTTAATATCGTGCCTGAATCCACAAACATCTTTGCGTGGGAAAACTTCTCTGCAACTTTAACCAGCTCTCTCAATTCAGAGCAAGTTACCGTTGATTTGAATTTAATCGATGGAATCCTTGTGCCTAATAACGCTAACAATAATAGCCTGTTGTGGGATTCCGTTGATTTGAATTTAATCGATGGAATCCTTGTGCCTAATAACGCTAACAATAATAGCCTGTTGTGGGAT
>JAEEHE010000072.1 GCA_016280685.1 Caryophanales bacterium | reverse complement strand
CGTGAAGTTATGGCTAAAGCCATCGCTGAACCAAGACCAGATGTCGGTAAATACGCTCCTAAGATGGATACCTTCATGATTGATGCTGACAAGATTAGAGAAGTCATCGGTACTGGTGGTAAAGTCATCAACGATATCATCGCTAAATGTGATGATGTGAAGATCGATATCGAAGATAGTGGTCAAGTCACCATCTACCATATGGATAGAGAAACCATCAACAAGGCCAAGAACATGATTCTTGATATCGTGAGAGAAGCCAAAGTTGGTGAAGACTTCGAAGGTGAAGTTACACGTATCGAAGATTATGGTGCCTTTGTCCGCTTATTCGGTAATGTCGAAGGTTTATGCCATGTCTCCCGCTTAGGTTGGGGCTACATCAACCGCGCTAGCGATGTCGTCAAATTAGGCGATAAACTCAAAGTGCGCGTTATCGAAATCGATGAAAAAGGCAAGGTCAAAGTTTCTCATAGAGAATTTGAACCAAAACCAGAGAATTTTGAAGAAAGACCTGCGAAACCAGAACACTTAAGCCGTCCTGATAATTCCCATAAAGGTCCACGCAAATTCAAAAAATAATTGCAAATAAATCCGGGGCAACTCGGATTTTTTTGTTTTATTTGATAAAAATTAGGCTCTAATGAGCCTTTTGTGTTATCATTATTAAGGTATTTATTATAGGTGCTAGTATTATGAAGAAATTTTTACGTGGCTTATTATCAGGCTATTTCTTAATCATCTTAATGCTATTGATTGAAATAGCTCTTCTCATTATTATCAATTTTTATTTCGACGATTTAATCGCTTTGATTCTTCAATCGCTCGATATTTCTGTTGAAGATAAAGTAATAGTCGCAATAGCGGTAATGCTCGGTTATGTTTTAGTTAAAGGCATAGCCTTCATCATCGGATTAATTATCTTTTTCAAAATCGTTAATCGTCAAGAAGATCCAGAATTCAAGATACCATGGATTGTCGGCATGCTTTTATTACCGTTCTTCTGCTCGGTTTTATTCCTTATTTTTGGAAGACATTCCCTCCGCAAAAAAGATCGTGTCATCGTCAGTGCGACAAAGAATGCCTATAACGCTCATTTCTTATTAAAAGAAGATGAATTAGCCAAGCAGAAAAAAGAACTCGGCGATGCCGCTGGTGCATTCCAATATTTGCATAATATCACCTCCTTAGGTGCCACAAAGAATAATCGTGTTACCTATTTTAAAACCGGTGAACAATTCTTTCCTGATTTAATTGAATCTTTAAAAAAGGCCAAAGAATTTATCTTTATTGAATTTTTCATCATTACCGATGGCAAAGAATGGTCAGCGGTAACTGATGTTTTAAAACAAAAAGCTCAAGAAGGTGTTGATGTGAGAATCGTCTATGATGATATGGGTTGTAGTGGCACTATATCATATTTCACACCGAGAAGACTAAAAAAATATGGCATTAAATGTTATAAATTCCATCCATTTAGACCTATTCTTTCTGGTGTCTATAACAATAGAGACCATAGAAAAATCGTGGTGATCGATCATCAATTCGGTTATACCGGTGGTTGTAACCTCGCTGACGAATATGCCAACGTTATCAAGAGATTCGGCTATTGGAAAGATACGATGGTGAAAATTGAAGGTCGAGCCATCAATAACTTAATCGCCACATTCTTACAAAATTATGATTTATGCACCGGCTTTGTCAGTGACTTTAATAAGTTCTTGTTATTTGATTATCCTAAATTTAATGATGATGGTTATGTCATGCCCTTTGGTGATGGTCCTGGTGGCATCGATGATGCTTTAGTTGGTGAACAAAACTATATCAACATGCTCCATTATGCGAAGAAGAGTATTTATATTTCTACTCCCTATTTAGTACCAACTTATCAATTATTAGATGCGATGAGAAACGCGGCCTATCGCGGTGTTGATATCCATCTTATCTTACCGGGTATACCTGATAAGAAAGCTGTTTATGCTGTCGCTAAATCTTATTTCCGTTGGTTGATGGATGCGGGAGTGAAAATCCATATCTATAAGCCGGGATTTAACCACATGAAAACCATGATAGTGGATGATGAATTAGCCTTTGTTGGCACGATTAATTACGACTTTAGAAGTTTAGTCCATCACTTTGAATGTGGAACTTTATTATATAAAACCAAATGTTGTAAAGAAATTAGAGAAGACTTCGATGAGATGATTTCTGTTTCCACATTAGTGCCACAAAACTTCAAATTGAAGCTTGGAACCCGTTGGTTCTGCTCACTTGTGAAAATAATAACCCCATTGTTATAGGAGATATAATTCTATGATTTATGATGTATTAATAATCGGTGCTGGTGTCACAGGCACGATGATCGCCAGAAATCTTTCAAAATATAAACTAAAAGTAGCTTTACTTGATAAAGAAAACGATGTCGGTAATTTAACGAGCAATGCGAATAGTGCGATTGTCCATTCTGGCTACGATCCAGTGCCAGGCACTAATAAAGCCAAATTCAACGTTTTAGGCAATGCTATGTATGACCAAATCTGTGATGAATTAGATGTTAATTTTTCTCGCGTTGGTTCTTTAACAATAGCTTTATACGATGAACAACTTCCTATGCTTAAAGACTTAGCGAAAAGAAGCGAAGAAAATGGAGTAAAAGTCGAGCTCTTATCAGCGGAACAAGTAAAAGAGATGGAACCTAATATCAGCCCTGATGTCAAAGGTGCTTTATTTGCCCCAACTGCAGGTATCGTTGATGTCTTCAATTTCGTTGTTCATGCAGCTGAAAACGCCATCGATAATGGTGTGGAATTATTCTTAAATCAAGAAGTGCAAAATATCAAAAAAGAAGGGGAAATATATAGAATTACCACACAAAAAGGGGAATTCTGCACAAAAATCGTTATAAATTCCGCCGGAGCATTCGCTGATAAAATCGCTAATATGGTAGAACCTACAGACTGGAAAATCACACCGAGGAAAGGTGAATATTTTGTCTTAGATCACTATAAAGCCGGATTAGTTAATCATGTTATTTTCCCCTTGCCGAGTGAAAAGGGAAAAGGCATCTTAGTGACTATGACTACTAGTGGTAATTATCTCGTGGGGCCATCTAGTGAACCAGATGATGATCCAAATGATTACACAACTGACCAATTAACTTTAAAAAATATTAGAAGTCAAGCTACGCAAATGGTGCCCTCTATTCCTTTTAATCAAGTCATTAGAGTGTTCGCAGGAACTAGACCTACTTGTACGAGACATGACTTTGTCATCGAATACGCAAAAAGCGATAAGCGTTTCATCAATGTCGGCGGTATAGAATCACCGGGATTTGTATCTTCCCCCGCAATTGGACAATATGTTGTTGAAGAATTAGTGAGACCTCTAATTAAGTTAGAAGAAAAAGAAGACTATAATCCCAGAGTAAGAAGATATCACCGTCTTTATAATGCGATGGTCGATAAAGATTATAGTTATATCAATGAACACATCGATTATGCACAAATTGTTTGTAACTGTGAAAAAGTCACATTAGGAGAAATCCTCGATGTTTTAAGTAGGAGTTGTCCTCCTCATTCCATTAAAGCCTTAAAGCGCCGCACTAGAGCGGGTTATGGTAGATGCCAAGGTGGTTTCTGCCAACCGAGAGTCACCATGCTATTAGCGAAATATTATGGTGTCTCACCATTAGAGATTAATTACGATGGTGAATTTTCTCCTGTTTTATTAAAAAAGATTAAGGAGGCCAAATAAGATGAGAACGATCGATTTATTAGTTATCGGTGGTGGTTCCGCTGGTATGGCCGCTGCTATCCAAGCCAAAAAAGAAGGCATTGATGATATTTTAATTGTTGAAAAAGATGATCATTTAGGCGGCATCTTAAATCAATGTATTCATAATGGTTTTGGCCTAACAGAATTCAAAGAAGAATTAACTGGACCAGAATATCTATCAAGATTTGTTCAACAAGTTGAGGAATTAAAAATTCCTTATCTTCTCAATTCGATGGTTATCGAAATGACCAAAGATAAAATCGTCACTATATCTAGCAAAGGTAAAGGTGTAGAAATATATAAAGCTCGCTCAATTATTATGGCGACCGGCTGTTATGAAAGAGGAGCTGGTGCTATTCAGATTCCTGGTGATAGATGTGCTGGTATTATTACTGCCGGCACCGCACAAAAATACCTCAATATCCATGGATATCTATGCGGTCAAAGAATTGTCATCCTCGGTAGTGGTGATATCGGTTTAATCATGGCGCGTAGATTAACTTTAGAAGGAGCAAAAGTCATCTGCGTCAGTGAAATAATGCCATATAGTAATGGTTTGAATCGTAATATTGCCCAGTGCTTAAACGATTATGATATACCTTTATATCTCAGCAGAAGTGTTAGTAAAGTCATCGGTAAAGATAGATTAGAAAAAGTTGTTTTATCGGCAGTAGATGATAAGATGCAATTCATTCCGGGAACCGAAATGGAAATTGAATGTGACACTTTAATCCTATCTGTCGGATTAATTCCTTATATATCCTTACTTGATTATATAGATTGTCCAACCAGCAGTACAAAAGGGGCGATGGTCAACGAACATATGGAAACCAAGATTGAAGGTATCTTCTCATGTGGTAACTGCTTACATGTTCACGATGTGGTCGATTTTGTCACCGATGAAGGAAGATTAGCCGGTCATGGTGCTGCCCAATACTTAAAAGGTTTAGCGCCTAAAGGTGAAGAAATAAAAGTTCTTCCTAAAGATGGAATTTCTTATGTAGTTCCACAAACAATTAATTCTTTAAATAATGAAGATATAACATTTAAGTTCCGTGTGAGAAAGCCGGTCAAAGATGTCTATTTGATCATTGAAAATAACGGACAACAAATCGCAAAAATAATGAAACCAGTTCTCATCCCAAGTGAGATGGTGATGGTAAAATTATCTAAAGATAAACTATCTAATTTAAAAGGCGATGTCACCTTAAGATTGGAGGGAAGATAGATGAAAGAATTTACTTGTATTATCTGTCCAAGAGGATGTCATTTGAAAGTCGATGACGAAATGAACGTCACCGGTAATTTCTGCATTCGCGGTAAACAATACGCGATCAGCGAATTAACAAATCCTGTGAGAACAATAACTACCTCCATTAGAGTGAATAATCGCGATGATTTGTTAGTGTCGGTGAAAACTAGTCAGCCGATATCGAAAAGTAAAATCTTCGATGTGATGAGAGAAATTGATAAATTATCCGTTTCCGCACCCACGAAAATCGGTGATGTCGTAGTGAAGGATATCCTCTCATTAGGTGCGGATATAGTCATCACAAAAAATATTGATTAATATTTTATGGTTAATTTATAATGTTAATAAGTCTACGAACATAGACAATGAATTTATATATTTATGAGTGATTTAGTTAAAGTTTTTGCTCTTGGTGGTCTTGATGAAAATGGTCGCGATTGTTATATCGTTGAGATTAACAATGATATTTTTGTTTTAGACTGCGGAACTTGTCTTCCTGATAAGACAATTCCTGGTGTCGATTATATTATTCCTAATCCTGATTATTTGATTCAAAATAAGAATCGTGTTAAAGGGTATTTCATTTCCCATGGTCACGACGAATCGATGTCCGGCCTTAAATATTTCTATAAGAAAGCCCCAGCACCAGTCTATTGTTCTAAAGAAACCTATGGTTTATTAATCGGCCAAGCCGAAGCGAGAAAAATTCATTTAGATGTCGACATCCACATTGTACAGCCATCAGATATTTTCCAAGTTGCCGGTCGTGAAGTGAGATTCTTCCAAACCTGCCATAACGCGGCGAACTCCAGTGGCATCGCTATCTACACCGATCAAGGTTATGTCGTATACTCAAGTGACTTCATTATTGATTTCTCTAGCCAAGACAAAGGTTATTATTTCGATCTTAAAGCTCTTGAGGATTTATCTGATAAACCTACATTATTATTAATGAGCGAATCTAAGACCGCGACTAAACCAGGTTATTGTTCTCCCAAACATAGAGTTTCTAAATTAATTGAGAAAGAATTTAAAGAAAGCAAGAAGAGAATCATCATCTCTTGTTTCTGGCAAAATCTCTTTAGAATTGAAGAAATAATGGAACTTTGCCGTAAAAATAACAAGAAAGTCTTCTTCTATAATGATTTTACAAGAACCGCGATGAACATCGGCTCTCATGCCTTACAAAACTTATTACACAATGTTGAAGTGGTGGATAAAGAAAATCTTTTAAGAGTGAGAGAACAGGATTTAGTTATCTTACTTTTAGGTATCGATGAGGACTTATATGAAGCGATTGGTTTATCAGCAAAACACATGAATGAAGATAAGAGAATCTCTTTGAATCCTAATGATTTATTCATCAACGCTGGTATTCCTCGTCCCACATTAGAAACACTTTGCACAAGAAGCATGGATCTAGTCTATCGTACTGGATGTGACGTCTTATGGCTAAAGAAAGATGCTTTAACATCCATGCACGCGAAAGAAGACGACTTAAAGTTCTTCTTAACTGTCTTAAAACCAAAATATTATTTACCAGTCCGTGGTAACTTTATCAATATGATGGCTAATGCTAAATTAGCGCTTAATATGAATATTGGTCTCAACCATAGCAACATCTTCATCATGGATAATGGTATGCAATTAGTCTTCGATGGTGTTTCTCGCCCTAGATTAATACCGAACGAAGTTAATCAAATTAACATTCACCCCATCTTAATCGATGGAACCGGACAAAGCCATTTAGGCAGTCAAGTAGTTAATGATCGTTTATCATTATCACAAGATGGTGTCGTAGTTATCGCTGCTAGTATCAGCTTAAAAGAAAAGAAAGTGATCGCTGGTCCAGATTGCCAAATGAGAGGATTTGTCTTCATTAAAGAAGCCGAGCCGTTACTCAAATCTCTATCAACAATTTTTATTGATCAAATCAATACAGAGTTCCAAAAAGAAGCATTTGATCTTGAAGAATTAAAGCAAAATGTCTCTGAAAGAGCGAAGAGATTCATCAAGAGAGAAAATGGCCGTGAACCCTATATCATGCCGATAGTTGATATAATCGATTAAAGCACAAGAAATTTGTGCTTTTTTATTAGACTTAAGCTCATGCGTGCGTATATAATATTAATATGCGAGACGAAAAAGCTAAAAAACCTGTTAAGAAAATAGAGAAACGCTATTTCACATTCTTTGGTGGAATTGCGTTTTGTTTATTTGCGGTTGCCTTAATTCTCAATGTCGGTTATCCTGCAAGAGCCTTTGCTTTTCCCTTTACTTTCCT
This sequence comes from Caryophanales bacterium, assembly GCA_016280685.1. The sequence continues at coordinate 1,180 of JAEEHE010000072.1, read as the reverse complement.
ATTTGGTTTAGGTAGCTATGCTATTTACATTTTTGTCTATGCTTATGGTTTATTCTTGTTCTTCCGTGAAAAGAGAATGAAAATACGCCTAAACAATTATTTTTTTGGTGGATTAATTATTTTCATCAGTGTTTTGATTATTGCCACATTAATTGTTATCGGTACAAATAAAGATATTAATATCAATCTCAATAATTTTAATAACTTCTACATCAAAGATGTCTTTAATGGTGTGACCGAAAAAGGTATAGCCAAAGGCTATTGGGAAGCTTCTATCGTTAACTTATTCAAAGGAAATAATTTCGGCGGTGGATATGTCGGATATGCTTTATCCGCATTATTAATTACCGGTTTAAAAACCGCTGGTGCTTGGGTTATCGCACTTTTAGTTTTATTACTCGGTGCTTTTATCATCTTCTTCCCAGTCATTCGTAAGATGATGACTAACGGCAAAACAAAACAGCCAAAACAAAAGAAAGAAAAACCCAAAGTCAGCGAAGAATATCGTTCTATTCAAAATGTCGATGTTATCTCTAACGCGAGAATCATTAATGAAACTCCAGTCGAACAGCCAAAACCCACAGTGCAAATTGAACAAGTGGGAACTAGACCAGCTTATAATCCTAATCCAGTTCCAAATTACACTCCTGCTTATGGTGTGAGTGGCGCTTTCGCTCCTGCTATTTTTACTAAATATCAAATTAAAGCGCAACCCGTTATGAATAACGTTCCTCAACAACCAGCACCTCAACCAGCGCCTCAGCCAGCCCCTCAGCCGGCACCACAACGCCCTGCAGAACAAATGAAACTAGATTTCAATAAGCCTCAAGAACTCAATGAAGCCCTTGTGACAGCAAAACCTGTTTTTGAAGAAGTCATTAACACGCCTCGTCACGATCAACAAAACATTCAAACGGTTTCTCAAGCTGTTCCACAATCTATCAATAATAACGCTCAACAAGCCGTGCAATCTGAACAAATCCCACCTAGAAAACCAATTAAATGGGTTCCACCTTCTAGCGAATTATTAGAAACCATCGAAACCCAAGATGCTATTGAATTAAATAATAAAACTGCCACTGAGCGTCAATTAGCAATTAACGAAACATTCGATAATTTCCACGTCGGTGCGAAATGTGACTCTTATGTTGTTGGTCCTTCTGTTACAAGATATAACATT
>JAEEHE010000010.1 GCA_016280685.1 Caryophanales bacterium | reverse complement strand
TAAGTTATTCTTCTCCCCTGAAAGAGCTATTGAAATCGAAGAAAAATTAGGTGCGGATATCATCATGTCATTTGATGAAGGTATTCCTTATCCTGCCACATATGAATATGCGAAGAAATCTACTGAAAGAACTTTAAGATGGGCCAAAAGAGGACAAGCCGCTCATAAGAGAGAAGACCAAGCTTTATTCGGTATTGTACAAGGTGGAGATTATCAAGACCTTAGAGAGATGTGCGCTAAAGAATTAGCGGCTATGGATTTCCCTGGTTATTCCATCGGTGGTACATCTATCGGTGAACCTAAAGAAGTATGTTTTAGAATGATTGATTATTCCGTGAAGTATTTACCACAAGATAAACCCAGATATTTAATGGGTGTTGGTTCTATCGATTATCTATTAGGTGGTATCGCTCGTGGAGTGGATATGTTTGACTGTGTCTTACCTACAAGAATTGCTAGACATGGTACCTTAATGACTTCTACTGGTAGAGTGAATATCAAGAACGAAAAATATAAAGAAGATTTCACTCCTTTAGATCCGAATTGCGATTGCTATTGCTGTAAGAATTACACAAAAGCATATTTAAGACATTTATATGTCTGCGATGAGATGTTCGGTAAGAGATTATTATCAATTCACAACATTCGTTTCCTCATCCATATCATGGAAGGAGCGAGACAAGCGATTAAAGAAGACCGCTTCGGTGATTATATGAAAGCCACTTTAGCGGCCTTTGGTGATGAAAGGGGATTCTAATGGATATTAATCTATTTGACTTTTATTTACCAGAAGAGCTCATCGCTCAAACACCAGCGAAGAAAAGAGATGAATCTCGTTTACTCGCAGTGAATTTAAAAGACCATAAATACGAAGATAAACATTTCTTTGATATTATCAATTATCTTAATCCTGGTGATGTGTTGGTAAGAAATAACACCAAAGTTATTCCTGCTAGACTCTTAGGTATTAAAGAAAAGACCGGAGCGCATTGTGAATTATTACTTTTAAAGCAAATAGAAGGCGATAATTGGGAATGCTTAACTCGACCCGCAAAAAGTTTAAAAGTCGGCGCACGCGTCGATTTTGGTGAAGGAAAACTCATTGCCGAATGCATTGAAGAAAAAGAAGAAGGCATTCGTATATTTAAATTCATTTACCAAGGCATCTTCTTAGAAGTTTTAGATCAATTAGGTAAGATGCCCCTACCTCCTTATATCAGAGAGCAGTTATGTGAGAACGATAGATATCAAACTGTCTACGCTAAATATGAAGGTAGTGCGGCCGCTCCCACTGCGGGATTCCATTTCACGGAAGAACTCTTTGAAAAGATTAAGGCCAAAGGCATTGAAGTAGTGGATATCACACTTCATATTGGTCTAGGTACATTTAGACCAGTGAAGGTGACTGACACTAAAGACCATGTCATGCATAGTGAAGTCTATGAGATTACTGAGGAAGCCGCTGATAAACTCAATAAAGCGAAAGCGGAAAATCGCCGTATTATCGCTATTGGAACGACATCAGTTAGAACCTTAGAGGCGAACTATGGTAAGTATGGTTTCTTTAAACCTACAAGAGAATCAACAAGCATCTTCATACAACCGGGATATGAATATAAAGCAGTGAAAGCTATTATCACTAATTTCCATCTTCCTAAATCCACGTTAATTATGCTCGTTTCTGCTTTTGCAGGAAGAGAATATACCTTAGAGTTATATAAACACGCAGTTGAAGAAAAATACCGTTTCTTCTCCTTTGGTGATTCGATGTTCTTATATGGAAAATAAAATTAATTATCAACAAATATTGCTTCAAAAACTAGAAGAAATTAAAGAAAAAGGTGAAAAACCACGTCTTTGTTTGCATGCTTGTTGTGGTCCTTGTTTCACTCTTCCTTATGAGATTATTAAGGACTATTTTGATATTACTGTCATCTATAACAATTCCAACATCTATCCCAAGGAAGAACACGATCGTAGACTCGCGGAATTTAAGCGTTATATCGAGGATATTGGTGCCCATCTAGAATTCGTGGAATTCCCTTATGATAATCTAACCTATAATAAAGACCTAGAACCACTCGCGGATGACTATGAAGGACACGAGAGATGTCGCATCTGTTTTAGAAAGAGACTAAGACAGGGATTTGAATATGCGAAAGAACATGGCTTTGATTATTTCGGTACAGTCATGACGATTTCCCGTTATAAAAATGCCCAAGATATTAATCGAATCGGCATGGAATTAGAAGGGGAGTTCGCCCCTGTCAAATGGTTACCCGCAGACTTCAAAAAGAACGATGGATATAACCAATCGCTGAAGATTGTTCGGGAGCACGAAATGTACTTCCAAGAGTACTGTGGATGCATTTATTCCTACAAAAAATATCAAGAAAAATTGCAAAAAAATGAGGGCAAAAAATAAGGGCCAAAAATGCAAAAATAGACTCCCAAAAATACGGTTTTTGCCGAAAAATCACTATAATTTTGATCGATAATTTGACCATGCTGAATGGTCTTTTTATTTCAATTAGTAAAAAATATTTTTAATTTTATTTGACACGTATATGTATAGGGGGTATGATTTTAACGTTGTCTGCCTGCGTTGAAGTGCGAGGTTGCTGACACACCCACAAGCGTTGTCATGAAGGTGTTGTTAGGGAATTCGCTCTGAGCAGTCATGGACAAAGCCTGAAAGTGATAAAGGAGGAAATTTCATGGCAAAAGCTACCAAGATTAGGGTTCGCTTAAAAGCTTACGATCACGTGAATCTCGATGCGAGTGCAGCGAAAATCGTCGAAGCAGCGAAAAAAACTGGAGCTACAGTAGTGGGTCCAATTCCGCTCCCAACGGAAAAACAAGTATTCACGATTTTGAGAGCCGTTCACAAATATAAAGATTCTCGTGAACAATTCGAAATCAGAACACACAAACGTATCGTCGATATCACAAATTGGAAAAAGGAAACGATGGATGCTCTTAAGAACCTCGATTTACCTTCCGGAGTTGATATTGAGATCAAATTATAAGGAGGTAAGAGTTCATGAAAGCAATCGTTGGACGCAAAATGGGCATGACTGAAGTCTTCGCTGAAGATGGAACAATGTACCCAGTTACAGTCGTCGAAGTCTTACCAAACGTCGTTA
>JAEEHE010000071.1 GCA_016280685.1 Caryophanales bacterium | reverse complement strand
TCTTCACTATCCTCGCTATAAAGTGGGAAGGGTGGAGTATTATCTAATAAGTCCGCACATTGATATAAGCATTCTTCAATACCTTCATCAGTTAAGGCAGAAATCGGAATAATGGGCTTTTTAACGTGTTTTTTGAATTCTTTTAATCTTTCTTCGGCCCCGTCTTCATCCATCTTACTAGCGAGGAGAATAGTCGGTCTTTTATCTAAACCAAAACCATAGGTTTTAAGTTCATTATTTATCACTTTATAGTCATTAATAGGATCTCTTCCTGATTCACCCATATCGATGAGATGAACAAGAACGCGGCATCTTTCAATATGTCTTAAGAACTGTAATCCTAAACCTTTACCTTGATGGGCACCTTCGATTAATCCAGGGAGGTCCGCCATCACGAAAGAACGGCCATCTTTTGTGGAGACAACACCTAAATTAGGAACGATGGTAGTAAAAGGATAATCGGCAATTTCTGGTTTAGCGGAACTGACAACGCTTAATAAAGTAGATTTACCGACACTGGGGAATCCAATTAAACCGACATCCGCTAATAATTTTAATTCTAAAATTAATCTCTTTCTTTCTCCAGGCTCACCATTCTCTGCAATTTTAGGAGCGCGATTAATAGAACTCTTAAAAGCGGAATTACCGCGGCCACCACGGCCACCTTTAGCGACCATGACCATCTTGCCATCGGTATTTAAGTCACCTAAGAATTTATGACCATCTTCTTCGAAGACCACTGTTCCTACTGGCACATCGATGATGACATCTTCAGCGTATTTACCAAATTGGTTTTTGATACCACCTTTTTCGCCATCTTTACCAGCGAACATTTTGCTATGACGGAAATTGAATAAAGTATTGATATGAGAATTAGCTTTTAAATAAATGGAAGCACCTCTACCACCATTACCTCCGGCAGGTCCACCTTTAGGAACGTATTTTTCACGTAAAAAGGCAATGGCGCCATCGCCACCTTTTCCACTTCTCACTTCAATAACAACACGATCTATAAACATATTATTTAATCACTTCTTTAATGATAACGCTCGGTCTATGAGCGCTTTCTTCGACGGCTTTACCGAGATATAAACCATGAATGGCTAAGACGCCGGTAATTAATGTCGAAACTAATAAGATGACATTGATGACTAACCACATCCATAAAGACAGGTCATTCATAAATGTAATAACTTTAGTTATTTGTAAAATAAATAGGACCAATTCCGCGACAAAAGATAAACAGAATAAGATACCTAAAAAGACCGCAACTTTAATACCAATATCTAAAGGTTTAACACTGACAGAAACAATAGAATCTTTAGCTAATTTAACCATCGCAGTTAAAGGATAATGAGATTCACCTTTCGCTCTTTTGGCTCTTACCATCTCCACGGCACCAGTCTTAAATCCCACGAAAGGAATCTCTACTCTTAAGACGCGGTTAGATTCACTTAAAGCGTTGACTTCATCAACCACTCGTCTATCTAATAAACGGAAATTATTAACGTTTTGGGGAATCTTCACCTTTGGTGATATCTTTGAAAGATAACGATAGAAAATACCAGCGGAGTTACGTTTGAAAGCAGTATCTTTCTTACGAGATACGCGAACAGCGTTCACTACTTCATATCCCTCTTCCCACATCTTGAGCATCTCAGGAATGATTTCTGGGGGATCTTGTAAATCGGCATCCATCGGGATAACACAATCACCGGTCGCAGTTAATAAGCCCGCTCTGACAGCGGCTTCTTGTCCCCAGTTTCTCGATAGATTAACAATGGTCAAATAGGAGCGGTTTTCTTTTTCTTTCTTTAACAGTTCTAAAGTTTGATCTTTGGAACCATCATTGATGCAAACCACTTCTACATCATAATTCGCTTTTAAAGAGTTGATTAATCTCTCTTCTAGAGCTTCGAATAAAAGCGAAACCATCGCTTCTTCGTTATACATTGGAATAACTAGGGAAATTTTTTTCATATACGTACCTGCTTATATTATATATAACGCGAAAGAAAAAGACCACAAATAAGTGGTCTTTATCGACATAAATTATTATCGCTTATTTCTCAGCAACAACAACTCTTACACAAGTACGATCTTTTCCAAGACGTTCGTAACGAACTACACCAGAAGCGGTGGCGAAGATTGTGTCATCTTTGCCTCTCTTTGTGTTTTCACCTGGATAGATTCTGGTTCCTCTTTGACGATAGATAATGGAACCGCAGTGGCAATATTGTCCATCAGCGACTTTAGCACCTAGACGACGACCAGCGGAATCACGACCATTTTTAGTGGAACCAACACCTTTTTTAGAGGCGAAGAGTTGTAAATTATTTAACTTAAACAACATGTGTTAATAACTTCCTTTCCTAAAAATTTTTGATGCTGATGAATTGTGGCCAACTCTCTTCGAGAGTCTTGAGACTACAGATAATTGTCTCTAACACAATTTCATCATGAGAAGAAACTTCTTTTACCGCTTTCGCAAGAGCGTATCCTTCTTCTAGTTTTAATTCGAATGATTTCGGATTTTCTAGATTATTGAATCCACCCGCTAAAACGGTGGTGACACCAGCACAGACAAGGTCTTTTCCTTGTTCCGCACTTTTCGCATGACCCTTAACTTCTAAGGATACGAATTTGTTTCCTTCTCTTTTGATTAAAACTTTAATCATGATTACTTGATACTTTCAATCACTAAGCAAGTATATGGTTGACGATGACCAATGGTCTTGTGCTCATTCGCTTTGCTCTTGTACTTGAAGACACGGATTTTTCTGTTTAATCCTTGTTTTTCGACTTTGGCTGTGACTTGAGCGCCTTCCACATAAGGTGTACCGACTTTCACAGTTTTGTCTCCGACTAAGAGAACTTTGTCGATGGTGATGGTAGAACCAACTTGAGCTTCTAGTTTTTCAACATAGATCTTGCTACCGACTTCAACGCGGACTTGTTTACCACCAGTTTTGATAATTGAGTACATAATGTCCCTCCTTATAAAATTTTATTCACCAAGGACTCGCTATTAAGGT
>JAEEHE010000070.1 GCA_016280685.1 Caryophanales bacterium | reverse complement strand
GGTTGTTTCTCTAAATATTGTTGATGAACGAATAATTCATCTCTTAGTAATTTATAATCATTACCAAAATCATAATTAAATGATTGTGCTTGTTTTTCATAATTAATAAATCTTTTAAAAGGTTCGTAATTCTCTTTTGATAACGTTTTAGAATTATGAAGTGTCTTTAATAGTGTAGCGACTTTTTGATAATCAAAAGAATCAGTTTTATCTAGAGAAGAACCTTCAATATATTCATTAACTTTGATTCCTTTATCAATATCAAAATAAACATTCTTACTAGTAATACCTAATTGATAGACGAGATTTTGATTTTCTTTTTCTAAAACTCGATCAACCATTTCGTTAGCTTGGGGAGTGGAAATATATAAAACGTACTTTTTGCCGTGATTTTCCACGATAAATGATTCATTCATCATCCCTCCGATTAACGGGGCGATAATGGTCGTTTTATCATTAAAGATATGAGAAAGTAGTTCCTTGATATTAGTCATGGAATAAATATAATCATTATTTATTTTTTATTCAATAAAAAAGGACCTATTATTTTAGGTCCCTTACATTACATAGTTTGGAGATGTTCTTCCATCATTTGATGGACTCTATCCGCGAGCGCTTTCGCGGTTTCACCAGAATAGTCATCATAATTTAGACAAGCGATGATATCGAGTTTTATGGATGTTGCCCGCCATGGCCAACGCTTATGCACTAAGTCGGTATTTTTAACCGTAGCCACCACTAGTGGTACTTTGGAATGAATGGCGATGTTGAATGGTCCTTCATGGAATTCACCAATGGTTTTCTCACATTGTCTTTTTCCTTCTGGGAAGACCCCGATAGCGACGGTGTTATTCGCTAATAAGGTGGTAGCTCTTTTGAAGGCATCAAAGGATTGAATCTTATCATCTCTATCTACGGAGATATAACATAATCCGTTATACATACGACCAGCGATAGGAATCTTGTTATTTTCCTTCTTGGTGATAAAGGCGATGTCCCTATTCATAAATTCGTTAGTGATAATAAAATTATCAAATTTACTTCTATGGTTACAGACTAAAACGAATTTTTGCTTTTGAGGAACCTTTTCTGCACCGGTGACTTTGGTCCAAATATGCGCGTGATTAATAATGAATCTCAAACCATCATTAAACCAGAATCTGGCCCAACCAGAGACTTTGCTATATGGAGTTTTTTTCACCCCTAAACTAGCGAGTAGTTCCATGATGAAGATGAGGGCGATACTAGCAATCCAACCCGCCATATAAAGAACGAGAGGGATATAGAAATCCCACCAGTTTCTCACTGGCCAAAACGTTAAGGAACCACTGATAGCGAGACCGGCTCCGCATAAAAAGCAGATGAGTTCTAAAAACATAAATAATTATTCAGGTAAGACAATTTGAATGGCGTTAGGAACGACTTCCACTGTGAAGTCTTGGCCTTTAATCATTTCGCCATCGACACAGACGTCGAATTCTTTAGGACCAAACATACGGATTTGTTTAGCTTGACGATAGACGATTTTTCTTCTCTTTCTATCGAGGTGTTTGCCTTTGGTATAAGTACCGATAATCATACCTAAACCTAAGAATGTCATGGTCTTTAAAACACAGACATCGATTAAACCATCAGCATTGTTGCTCTTAGGGGCGCATTTGAATTTGCCACCGACGAATTGACCTTGGGCTAAGGTACAGAGTAATAATTGTTTTTCGTTTAATTTTTCACCATCAGCGATGACTTCGATATCGTTGAAACGACCATGTTTCATAGCATCATGTTTTAAAGCGTAGTCATAAGGACCCATGCCTTTCTTGACGGCTTCTTCTGGTAAACCATGATCTTTATAATAGTTACCCATCGCACCGACGATAGCGTCGAAACCGAAGTTGATGACATTGATGGAATATAAATCTTCTTTTAAAGAAGAACTGGAAATTTTGCTTAAATCGATTGGATGGGCTTTACCATTAATAAGGCCTGGTAAATTTTGTAAGACTTCTTTGCCACCATAAATCTTGGCGAAGTCATTACCGGTACCCATTGGGTAAATAGCTAATTCCGCATTCTTTGCACCGACTAATCCGTTAGCGACTTCATGGACGGTGCCATCTCCGCCACAAGCGTAAACTCTGACGGTTTCTTTTTCGTGTTTCTTAAGATAATTCTTTAAGAAAGGAATGACCGCGCGTGGGCCTTCTGTTTTGTAGATTTCAAAATCTTGGCCTTGGAAAGCTTTATTGATTTCTTCTTCAAAAGAAGGTGTAAAACTACCCGCAGCACCGTTAACAACGATTAAATGTTTCATTTGATATAACCTCTTTTATATAAATATAACTTTATTTAAAAAATAAAAATAGTGTTATTTTTCTTCCTTCTTCCTTTTAAATATCATTTTTTCTAATCTGTTATAGAAAATCACTAATGGTGGTAAGCCTAATGTAGTGATGATAGTAATCGGTAGTGATAGTGTTAATCCTTTATCTTGATATTCTATAGTAATCTTATGTCTACCCACTTCTAAAGAAGAGATATCAACACCAGTAAATATATTATATTTCGTGTTAATACTGGCTTTTTTGCCGTCTATATAAACGCTGATACCCTTTTCATTTGGTAAGGTAAATATCAAATCTTTATCGTGTTTTTCTTTTAATTCGATATGCCCACTAAAGGATTTTTTTGTGAGGGAATTATTGATCTTATCAACAATAAATTCTTCCTCTTTTTCTTTATTAAGATAATTATTTAAAATATCTAAATTTTCATAATAAAGTTCTGGTCTTAAAGTAATGGAATCAAAATCTTTAGAGAATGATATTTGTAAAGTGTGATTATGATTATTAGTGTCTTTAAAGGAGAAGATGCCTTTGTTCCAATAGGTATTGATTGGCATATTTTTCCCATCTAAGGTGAAATACATATCCGCTTTATAATTCTTCTCGGAGAAATATAAAGGATAATTAATTCCCTCATCAGGAGTCTTATAGCTAATACGGATGATATTACCTTTTTTGACATTCTTATATGTATAGATACCGAATTCATCGACATCATATTCTAAAGACGTACTTATAGATACCATCTCTAAGGGATAGAAGATATCTTGATTGATTTCTTTATTCATGGTTTTAAACATTGAATTTTGATATTCAAAATGATCAAACCAATAAGTATTTCCGCTTTCGGAAGTTCTTCCTTCATTGATGAAATAACTATTAGATTTATCGCTTAAGAATCCTAAGTTTAAAGCTTTGTTATTCTTATAGAATGAGACATTATTGCTGTCTTCTAATTCCAGCTTTTCAAAAGTGTTATAGTCCAAGAAATAAGGATGAATATTCTCTCTATTATTTTTATCTTCTAATAAATATTTAATCCCTAAGAAAGAATTGATCGCATAGGTAGAACCACCGTCATATTTAGAGAAGAAATTGTTGTAGTGGAAGCCGATTTTTGACATATATGATTCCACATCTTTCTTACTAGAAGAAGAGAAATTAGATAATCCAGAATAGGAATAAAACATCGGATTATTATCGATTTGATTATAATTACCAGGTCTATTGAATGTCGCTTCCATTCTATTGAATGGATTATTATCATTATCCTTTTCATATTTCTTGATTAAATCAAAAGAAGAAGAATAAGCATGATCTTTTTGATAAGTTTCATAGCTTTGATAACTATGACCATTTTTAGTGTTTCTTAAAACATTATCTCCTCCGCGGTAGATAGATATGGACTGGACAATGACTAGTAGTGGTAAAGCATAAGGGAGATATCTTTTAATCTTCTCATCGTATTTACCGAGATGTAAGTGATAGACAATAGAGATTATTAAACCAAATAATATCGTCACGAAATACATAATCGCAGAAGGTGCGCTGACGGGGTAATATTCTAATCTCACACTATGCTTAGTCTTAGTGATGATAAAGAAGCTAATCACTCCGATGAGTAGTGGGGCCAAATAATACAAAGGATGTAATTTATGGGCTTCATCTAGACTGCGCGAAGCGATTAAACATACGATAAATCCGATGATGAAAGAATATCTTCCCGGGAACCATGTCGGTTCTTTACCACCATGTAGTAGTGCAGTAGCGACACTATTGAGGGAGAAGAGGAGATAGATGAGAACTACACCTAACATCGCTAAGCGATCTTGCCATTTAAATTCTTTATTAAAGAAGAAGGTGATCGCGAACACTAATGGGACGATACCGACAAACATCGAGATATAAGAATTATATTGAGTGATTAAAGTAACATCTGTGTAATTATTTTCTAAGAACCCCGATATTAACATCGATAAGGAATACCATTTATTCTTCGGTAATTCCATAAATCCTTTCGTTCCACTTAAATGGATAAAAGCAGTTAACCAATAAGCGGACGCTATTAATCCACCGATTAAGGAAAAAACCGCAAATCTAATGATAAATTTGTACCATTCCCCATCATTTTTCTCAAATTTAGCGATAAATAGATAGAGGAAATAGATGACCATAAAGACACAAATCATAAATCCGATATACCATGAAGTCATTAAAGAATACGCTAAAGCAAGAGGATATAACCAGTAGTGTTTCTTCTCTTTGATAAAATGTAATCCTAATGTCGCTAACGGGAGAATCATCACTCCGTCGAGCCACATATAATTAGATATATAAATAAAGGAATAAGAGATAAAACCATAACCTAAAGCGAAGATAATCTTCTGATAGGTAAACTTAGAGGTAAATCTCGTAAAGAGATAGAAATTCAAACTCGCAAAAGCCATCTTTAAAATAGATGACCATAAAAAGAATAGTGGTATCGCTTCATCCTTAAAGAAGATGACAAAGAAATTGAATGGGGAAGATAAATAGAAAGTGAAAATGGATAAATAATCTCCACCGAAAACTTTTTCTGTCGTATAAATCAAAGAACCACCGGTGGTTAAGATATGCTTTAGGTCACGTATATAAGCGATGTATTCACTCTGCATATCGATCATCATAATCGTGTTTCCTTTATAACCATTTAAAGCAAAACCATTCGCGTTAAATAAAATGATTAAAAGTATGAAAGGAACAATAAAAGATAATACGATGAATCCTACTTCTTTAATGAGATTCAGGTTCTTTTTCATATGCTAATAATATCACTCTTGAAATAACAAAAAAACTGACAAATACTTGTCAGTAATTTTTGAGTTGGTGCCCGGGACCGGAATCGAACCGGTACGGTATCGCTACCGCAGGATTTTAAGTCCTGTGCGTCTACCTGTTCCGCCACCTGGGCATTTGTTTGGTCACTCTCCGGAGATTCGAACTCCGGACCCCTTGATTAAAAGTCAAGTGCTCTACCGACTGAGCTAGAGAGTGAATTGGCTGGGGTGGCTGGG
>JAEEHE010000069.1 GCA_016280685.1 Caryophanales bacterium | reverse complement strand
GTATTATTTTCGACCGCACATTTAGATGGATTTTATGGGCTGTTCTTGTCATTTATTGTTTCACTTTATTAATTTTACCGATATGGATGATTCTCACTTCCTTTAAGGATCCTCTAGAATTCACTAGCAACCAATTCGGCTTCCCCTCTTCATTTAATTTCGATAATTTCGTCAGTGTTTTTAGAAAACTAGAAATTAGAATCCTCGGTAAAGGGACCTATAACATGTTCGGTATGGCTGGTATTTCTCTCATCTATTCTTTCGGTTCCACTTTCTGGGGGGTCCTATGGACGACATTAATGGCCTATGTCCTCTGTAAATATAAATTCATCGGAAGTCGAGTTATATATACGGTCGGTATTATCATCATGATTGTACCAATTATCGGTTCCGGTCCTTCCTCGATGATGATTAGGCGTAGCCTCGGTATTTATGATAATTTATTCCTTTCAATTCTCACCGGGCCATCTGCCTGTTTCTCCGGTCTTAATTTCTTGCTTCTTTATGGCGCGTTTAAATCACTACCATGGGATTATGCGGAAGCTGTCTTTGTCGATGGAGGCGGTCACTGGTCCGCTTTCTTAAAGATGTATTTACCGATGGCTCTTCCGACAATGACCGTCATCTTTGTTTTAGGTTTCTTAGGCAGTTGGAACGATTATGAGAGCTTTATGATATGGTTCCCCTCAACGCCTAACTTAGCTTATGGTCTATATTTGTTCCAAAGTAAAGCCCAGGCTCTATATAAGTCGTCAATAACGGAGATAATGGCGGGCTTCACCATCGTCATCATCCCCACTGTTACTTTATATTTATCGAGTCAAAAATTGATTTTATCAAAATTTACCGTCGGCGGACTGAAAGGATAAGAGAATATGAACAAAAAACTAATCTATTTAATTACTTTATTTGCCTCAATTCCTTTTATGCTTTCCTCATGCCAAAGCAAAAACGAAATCTCTTTTAATCATGAGAACGTCAATATCGTCAAAGCTAATGGTGAAGCGAGCATCGTTTATGATGCGATTAAAGAAAACTCTAATTTATATGAATATATTCCTATCAATGAAACCTATGGTTTTTGCGATGGTTTAAGATATCCAGTCACCGCGAAAATTACCGAACCAAACGGTAATGTTGTGGAAACTAAAGCCAAACACTATATCAATCAAAGAGGTGTTTATCAAATTGAACTCACCTCGATGATTAATGGCGTAGCAATTAAAGCTAATACACAAACTAATGCCTCCTCTTATAGCGCTGGACCAGCTTTTGATTTACTGAATAGCACCTTCTTAGGTGATAAAGAAGATATTTCCCGTAACATCAACCGCTACAGCGTTTCTAAAGGTGCAAAATTCCATCTTGGAGCGTCTGGTTCAGTAATTAGTTATAAAAATATAGTTGATTTAAAGAATGTTAATGGGAATGTCATCGAGATATCTCCTAACCCCAATGTCGATGCAATCGCTTTGAAGAGATTTAAAGTCACGATGACCGATGCTTATAATGAAGCCAATACTCTCTCAATCTATTTCAAAATCAATGATGCGGTAGATATTCCGACTGCCTGGGAACACGGTTCTTTAAATACTTTTGTCCAAGTCGAATTCAACGGTATGATCGTCGCTAATTCTGTGGATTTCCCCGCTTTAAAGAACTATACCGTCTTATGGGATCAAGGAATGTGGACCACTTGGTCTAGTGATCCTTCTGTTGTTGGTAATTATGTTCCTGTCTCTTTTATCTATGATTATGAAAACATGGATATTAAAGGCTGCTCGAGATATACAAATTGGGGAAATGAAGCCGAATATGCTTTGATTTATGACTTAAATGACCCCAATGATGAAATTAGAGATTTTGATGGATTTACCACTGGAGAAGTCTATATTAGCATCGAAACATGCGGATTTTCCGGCGATTTAGTCATCACCAAAATCGGCAATAATCTATTAAATAATCCTAGTGAAGATTTATTCCAAATCTCCACTGGTGAACTCCTCACTAAAGGATTTGATTTTAGCGATATGCCCGATGGCGCGGTCGATTATTACTATCCTCTCCCCGATATCTCTCATTCTAAAAACGATGTCGAAGTCTATCTTGCAAAATTAGATGACGAATATGTTACGGAAATTGAAGTTAATAATCCAAATGATTTCTATCCGAAAGAAGCAGGCAATTATCTTGTCCTTTATTCTTCCTATAACTCCTTTGGAAATATGATTGAAAAAGGCGGTTATTTCAAAGTGAATCAAGAACCGGCTGCTTTAGAAGATTTAAATAATATTGATTTAAATATCAAAATATTTGAAACTGGCACTATCCCGACCTTTAACTATCGAGGCGGGAACGGCAAATTAAATAAGAAAATCGAACTTGTTGTCGGAGAAACTGTTCGTGAAGTACAAGAAGGTAATGCCTTCACAATAACCGAAAAGAGTGATCGCAATTTCTTTAGAGTAACCGTTACTGATGCGATTAGAAAACAAAGAGTGTTCACCTATCGCATCAATGTCGATTTTAATGTGGTGAGATTCTCCCTCATCAATTCCTTTGATGTGGTAACTGTCATTGAAAATGGTGAGTTCACCATTCCTGATTACACGGCGATTGATTATTCAAAAGCTAATGTTAATAAAACCAATATTCCGGTTTTAATTAAACAAGGAAAAACAAAAACCTATCAACCAGGTGATAAATTTACCGTCACTAGCGATACCAATATTCGTTATTATTATGGCTCCACTCTTTTAAAAGATATCACTATCAACTGTGTTCCTTATGATTTAGATAGCGAGAGCATCGTAGAACAATATGGTACGAAAACCGGTGTGGAATCCATCACTGCTTCCGCTTCTGGTCTTAACTTTACTTCTAATGGTAATGGCAGTATGGAATTCTATCAGCCATTCCCTTTGAGTACGACCAATTTAAACATCTCCTTTGCGGTTTTTCCCGCATTAGCGAATTATGAATCGGTGAAGTTCGATTTAATCGGTTTAGATGGCAATGAACTCAATTTTGAGATGAAAGGTGTCTTAAATGGTAAACCCACCTTATATCTCAATGGAACAGAAACTGAAGTTAGTATTGAAACTAGTAGAGAAATATATAAGGAAAACGATGTTCCTTCTTTAAGAAATAAACAATATTATTCCTATTCCTTTATAATTGACGGCGGTAGAAAAGGTCTCTTCAATACTAGCGGAATCAAAAATGAAGATATCAAATATTGGGCCAACGGTAATGATTTTGATAGATTCACTAATGGCTGTGCCATATTAAGATTTAAAGTCGATAATCCACACGCCGGTGATATCTTATCCATCTATCGTATTTCTAACCAACTCCTTTCTCGTGTTGGTATCTC
Source organism: Caryophanales bacterium (assembly GCA_016280685.1). Next base: position 3,094 of record JAEEHE010000069.1, on the reverse strand, counting down.
CTATGGTGATTTAGCAGCCCCTGCTATTTCCTTTGAAGGAGCGATGTATTCCACTTCCTTCTCTAAAGGTGAATTCTTTATGATTCCCAAAGCCTTTGCATATGACGTATTCAGTAATGTCTACGATGTGAAGATGAGCATTACCGATCCAGATGGAGAATCGATCGTAAATAATATTCCCGCGATAGAATATCCATTAGTCTTTAATAAATATGGAACTTATACCATTTCCTATTCCACCAAAGACGAAAGAGATAATAACTTAACACAGAGATTCCTTTTAATTGTCCGTGATGAAGAAGCACCCACTATTACCTTAAAAGGTAATTATAAAGATTCTTATAAAGGAGCGGTGACCATCTTAGATGCGGAAGTAAAAGATAACTTTGATGCCTCTCCAAAATTAGTTATTTTCATTGAAAATATCGACAATAGACGCGAAGTCGTTAAAGCTGGAGATAAAGTCACCTTAGATAAAGGTGAATATAATATCATCTATTATGCCTTTGATAGCGAGGGTAATACCTCACGCTTAGTCAAACATATCACTATTAAATAAAGGAGGAAATGACGATGAAAAGAAATATTATTATTGGCTTATTATCAATTCCTTTACTTTTTTCCACGATTACTGCATGTCAAAAAAATAATGCGGAAAGTCAATCGGAAAAAGAACCTCCCAAGACTTTTATCTGCAATATGTTAGAAGTCGATAATCCCTATACTCTTTTAATCCCGGCCACTGCTAGTGAGACAGAAATTTATGCCGCCCAAGAGATTGTCACCTTCTTCTCTAGTGTCACTGGCACTACACTAGAAATTATTTATGATGCCAATACCGAATTCAGTATGAATTCCAATATCATCTCAATCGGAAATACTACTCCTTATGAAGAAGCAGCCAGAAGACACGGAGATATCGATTTGAGTAAAGAAACACTTAATATCGATGGATTTGTCATCTTTACTTTAGGCACCAGTGTTTATATCAATGCCTATAAAGAAAGAGGCAAATTATATGGCGCTTATGAATTTATTGAAACGACATTAGGTGTCAAATTCTTAAATTATCGCTATACCCATATTCCTCATTTAGAAGAAGTGCCACTTTATTCATACGATAAGACATATGTTCCGATGTTCTCTCAAAGAGCGTATTTAAATACCCCGGTCTTTGAACACGATCAACTTTATACTTCTCGTATGCGTTTCAATACCGACTACTGCCAACTCGATAATTTATATGGCGGTTCAACAAGATGGTGTTCCTTTAACGGAAACACTTCCCACACCATGGCGGAAATCGTTCCTTTCCGCAATTATAAAGTAGGGAATGAAACTGATGCTGATGGCAATCCATTAATTAAACCTGAATATCGCAAAATATTTGCTCATACTGGTACAGGTGATAATATCTCTTTAATTTGGTTCTATAACGGCACGATTATCGACTATTGTTTTACCAGTGGTATTAATGATGATGGTACATATAATAGAAACGAAGAAATATCTTTAGCTAAATTAACCATCGAATCATTGAAGAGCTGGATTAGAACTAATCCTGATTGTGAAAATTTCATGATTGGCCAACACGATACTGAATCAGGATGTCCTTGTGATAGATGTAAAGCTGCTGCTTTAAAATATAGTGGCGGTGGTCGTATGGTCCGTTTCGTCAATGTCGTCGCTAAAGAAATTAAAGACTGGATGAAGGAAGAACATATGGATAGAGAAGTTAATTTCTGTATCTTCGCTTATCAATACACAGCTAATTCACCGATTAATGAAGCAGGAGAAATTCCTGATTCCACCGTTATTCCTCGTGAAGATGTCTACGTGAAATGGGCTCCAATTAAAACTGCTTTCTATTATTCACCTGATGATCCTCGTCAAAACGTGAAGAGTGAATATAACAATCTTTTAGGTTGGCAAAGAGTGACCAATCGTTTCCATGCTTGGACATATCATTGTTGGTTTGGTAATTCTCTTTGGTATTATCCCACCACTCATGTCTTTAAAGATTTGATGAGACTACTTAAAAAAGCCGGTGTCGTTTATGAATTCGCCCAAGGTCCATATTATGAATATAATCTCTATCAAAGTGACCTCGATGCTTATGTCTTCTCCAAATTATGTTGGAACTTCGATTTAAAGGTGCAAGATATCGTCGATGAATACAACCGTTATTATTTCGGCGAAGATGCCTTTGAAGATATCAGCAAATTCCATATGGATATTAATGATAGATATGCCTATATGGCTTCTTTAGGTGAAACTATGCAAGTGAATAATGCCTTAATGAAAGAAGAATATTGGCCTTACGCAATAACAAAGAAACTAGTTAGTTATTTTGATAATGCGGTCGCCAAAACCGAAGCTAATCCTAATTTAAGTGAAAAACAAAAAGCTACCTATATCGAAAATATCGAAAGAGCGGAACTCTCCCCTCTATGGATGAGACTTTCTATGTTCGATTGGTATGTCGGTGTCGATGAAGAAAAAGCCCAAGCCGCGGAGAGATTTATCGCCATGGGAAATAAATATGGTTTAAAGAGATATGGTGAACCATTTGAAAACTCATTCGAGAATATCAAAGCGAAATATGGTATTTCTTAATATAAATATTATTTATTATTAGAATCAGCGGATTTTTCCGCTTTTTCTTTACGGACTTTTAAACGATATTGATAAGGCGTCATGCCTATTTGTTTTTTGAAATATTTAAAGAAATAAGGCATAGTGTCAAAGCCATGGTCGTTAGCGAGTTCGGTAACACCTCTTTCCGATATTTGTAACCAGAAGAGAATTTCTTTTAATCTTCTTTCCCTTAAAAAATTCATCACGGAAACACCATAATCTTTTTTAAATGAATGAACTAATGTGGAACGAGAACAATTGAACATCTTAGATAATGATTCGATAGAAATATCGTCTTTGAAGTTTTTGTCGATATAATCCGCGACGCGATTAGTTAAAGAACCACCGGGCCCAATTTCATAATGAGAATTACCGATAGAAGTTTGCACTTTTACTAGTTCAAGCAGGGATTTAGTGAGGAATTGTAGGAGTTTTTCGTTAGATTGATATTGTTTTT
>JAEEHE010000068.1 GCA_016280685.1 Caryophanales bacterium | reverse complement strand
TCCAAACACGGATGGAGAAGCTAGGTTGTGGTAAGAAAACGTGCTCAGTAGCGGTGATACACATAAATGACAAATCATTAGTGGCATCTAAACCATTGACGTCTTGGCCACCGACGATAAGATTTTGGAATAATGAGTATCCAGCAAAGCCTTCTGCGCTAACGCAGTCACGGCACTTATTTAAGTCATTCAATTTAACCCACACACAATCTAATAATTCCTGTGCGTATTCGCGTGTTATTAATCCCTTTTCTAAATCTGCTTTAAAGTAAGGATACATATATTGATCAAATCTACCTGGAGAGATAGAGTGACCGGATGATTCTAATTGTAATAATTGTTGGACAAACCAGAAGGATTGACAGGCTTCTTGGAATGATTCCGCACCATGTTCAGGAACTTTCGCAGTAATTCTAGCGATTTCATTTAATTCGGCTCTACGTTTACTATCAGTAGTCTCGCTAGCCATCTTTTTAGCGAGATCGCTATAGCGATGTGCGTATCTAATTACAGCTTCTAATGACATGATGACAGCATCCAAGAAAGCAATTCTAGTTGGATAATCAGCATCAGAGAATTTAAGTTTTGCTTTAGCTTCTTTGGCTTCTTCAATAAATTTACGGTAGCCATATTTAATGACTTTTGGGTAATTTACGGTGATGTGACCAACACCATTGAAGAAATAGTTACCAGTTGTATACATTTCATGTAAGAAGGCTGTATAGGCTCTTGGATCCATATAGGAAATAGCTAATTCAGATGTTGTTTTGCCTTTCCAATATTTATTGGCTTCTTTAAGAGCCTTTTTTGTTTCTTCAGAAATATAGAATGGATCTGCTACACGAGTGGCTAAAGTATCAAATTCGGCTTCTAACCATTCATAAGAGAATTCTGGATATGTTTGGCATCCCCTAGGAGCAATCGTCGTAGAACCAACAATTAATTCTTCATCACGAATAATGATGGGAATGTTATCAAGAATATGCGCAAAAGCTTTACCACGTCTGGTAATCATAGGTTCATTTTCAGTTTGCTTATAGGATTCAGTAATGAGAACTGCTCTGGCAGATTCCACTTCTGGCATCTTCTTAAATAAATTTTCAACTAATCTAGTGATTCGATCACTTTTCACAATCTTTTCTGTATAAAACTTTTGCATACTTGTACACCTACTATGCCTACTATATCACACGCAAACAAAGAAAGTAAACAACAAAAACAACAAAAAACCAAAAAGAAACAACACAAAACCAACATAAACCAACAAAAATTAGAAAATATTGAGACTTAAAATTGTTGTTTTGTGTTGTTTTGTGTGAATCTAAAACATATAAATAATTAATGAATAATAAGGAAAAATCAAAGATTTTTAATATTTTTATCAAATATTTGTATTATGTTGTTTTGTGTTAAAAACAAAAGAAAACCACATATTTTTACATTTTATGAAGTATGTAACTAATCGATGAAATTAATCATTCAATAAAATGAGGATAAGAGTTAAAAACAACGATCCAAAAATTATGCAAAAAACATCAACTTTTTTATTCTGTATTTTTAGTCCAATAGTGGTCCTAAAAATCCATCCGATAAGCATGTAAAAAGATATCGATAAATATCAATTATGATTAGTGAAAAGCAAATTATATTTGCTTGATTATACAAAATTCAATATTTTAGTTATTAATTTGTCTTTTCATTTTTAGATGTGAAAATATAGAAAAACGGTGTTATCAGATTCACTACCTTTATAGATATAAGGTAGGTTAATGAATTAATGATTTCTTTAGATTTAACCAAATAAAAAAGCCAGTTTTGACTGGCCTTCCTATCATTCCAATTTCTATTACATTTCTACATCGAAATGTGTGTTGTTTTTGACTGTGATAGAAACAATAAAGTCATCTTTTTTAAAACATTTCGAATAATAAGAATCACCTTGATATTCCTTTAAACCATTTATTGGTAAAGCCGGAATTTCTTTGATTTTTGATCTAATTCCTGTTCCGATACATTTGACCATTGATTCCTTGGATGTCCAGATTTCAAAAAAGTCTTTTATTTCGCCTATATACGCGCGTTCTACGTTCGTACATATAAAATCACCTAAATCTTTCTTTCGTTCCTCTATGAGCTCAATATCGATGCCTATTTCATATTCTTTTGATATAGCGATAGCGACAAGTCCGTGAGAATGAGAAATATTGAAATATTTGTCTTGAGATATAGGCTTACCATATTGGTTTAAAGAGAAATCACCGATATATTTCTTTTTGAGATATAAAGAAGCGACTTTCTCTTTTCTCATCTCAGAGCATTTATATTTCTCCATCTCTTTTAAATCTTCCGTGGTTAAAAGATCAAGATGATATATGTCATCAAGCGATAGTGGTCTCGTATCGAAAAAATATAATTTAACTTTATTGTCCATTATTTGTTTTTAATGAAATGAGTATATGTAATTTCTTCTTTTTCCGGTAATCCGTATTTCTCTTTTGCGAGAGCTATACCTCTCATTAAGAAAGTCATATTTCTGGCGACAATTCTCGCATTTTGCAGACCTTCTAAATCTTCTTCGATTTGTCCTTGTTCTCTACCAAATCCATTATTCCAGTATCTACCAGAAGCGATAGGCATTTGGTTCAAAGCAAAATATTTATTAAGTTCATCAAATGTCGCGGTTGTGCCTGCGCGTCTTGCAATCGCGAATGCTGCGCCAACCTTAAAGCGTCTATCGAAATGAGAAGAATAGAATAATCTATCTAAAAGAGAGATTACCGATCCATTCGCAGACCCGTAATATACAGGCGCGATTACGATTAATCCATCGGCTTGTTCAAATCTTTTAGCGAGATCATTAACATCATCTTTAAATACGCATTCTCCATGAGTGTAACAATAACCACACGCCATACAGCCTCTAATAGCTTTATTACCAATTTGATACAAATCAACTTCGACATTTTCTTTATCGAATACCGAAGTAAACTCTTTTACTAAACGAGTAGAATTTCCCTCTAATCTTGGGGAACCATTTATAATTAAGACCTTCATAAATATTGTGCCTCCAAAAATATTTATATATTATTTGTTAATTTTTTTGTCCTTTTTATACATTTTCAGTCCTGCGATTCATTAGTTATCCGCTTAACAACTTCAAAAATCCATTTTGTCACATTCCCGGTTTCATGTAACAAAATTGCTTTTTCTTCCTTACTAAGCATTCTTTTAATCTTTTGAATTATTTCTTCATTAATATCACTGCCAAGTTCTTTAATTGCTTGAACAACCAAAGATGACTTGTAAGAAAGATTAATAAGCTCTTTTGAAGATTTGTGCTTAAAACTAATATTAAACTTACCGATATCATATGTTTTATATTGGCCGCTGCTAAAATACTCATATTTATTCGTTACTTGCGTAGATAAACCAAGCAAATTTAATGAAGTAAGACCAGTAGGAGAAATTTGCCAATTATAATTTCTGGCAATAGCATTAGCAACTTTACTCATATCTGGGGATGATGACTCATTAATCAAACTAGAAAAATAAGGTTTATCATAAATACCTCTAATGATTCTTCTAATCTTTTTGGTTTTCTCCAATCTTAGCAAACATTTCTTTGCGTTCTCATAAGAAGAAATATCGGTAAAATCAGAAATCACAAAAACGCTACCATAAGGAAGCTTATCAATTCTATGTTTGATCAAATTCATCTCGGTATTTTTCATAACATTTTTGTCCCTATTAGTATATATTATTGGGGACAATAAAAACAAGACTATTTTAATAGAGATAGCAAAAATAAAAGGAGCCGAAGCTCCTTATATTGTTTGATATGTAGTAATTATTTCTTAACCACGCCGGTTCTAATCGCGGCTTCTTTGACTTTTTCCGCGACACACACATGAGCGCGCTTATCATATGGGTATGGAAGGATGAATTCTCTACTGAGTTCTTCCTTTCTCACACAACTGGCGATACCTTCAGAAGCAGCAACCATCATTTCTCGATTGATGGTTTTAGCTCTCGCATCAATCGCTCCTCTAAAGAGACCAGGGAACACTAAGACGTTATTAATCTGGTTCGCATATTCGCTGCTCCCTGTACCGATGATATAAGCACCAGCTTCTTTGGCTAAATCAGGATTGATTTCGGGAACTGGGTTCGCTAACGGGAAGACGATCGACTTCTCATTCATCGATTTAATCATCTCGGGAGTTACGCAGTTAGGACCAGAAACACCGATGAAGACATCCGCACCGACCATCGCATCTTTTAATAAGCCATGGACGTGTTCTTTATTAGCACAGTGAGAAATATCTTCTTGAGCGGGGTTAAGTCCTTCATCACCTTCGCAGATAATGCCCTTTCTATCGCATATGAGCACGTTTTGCGCGCCGTATGATAAAAGATAACGACAGATAGAGATTCCGGCCGCTCCCGCGCCATTAATGACGATTTTGATATCTTCAATCTTTTTATCGACTAGTTTAAGCGCATTTATTAATGCCGCTAAGGTGACGATGGCCGTGCCGTGTTGATCATCATGGAAGACAGGAATATCTAATTCTTCTTTGAGTCTTCTTTCGATTTCAAAGCAACGTGGAGAAGATATATCTTCTAAGTTAATACCGCCCCAGCTACCGGAGAATAATTTAATAGTTTTAATAATTTCTTCGGTATCTTTGCTTTTGATACAAAGAGGATAAGAATCGATATCACCGAAGACTTTGAACAAGACGGCTTTACCTTCCATAACTGGTAAACCAGCTTCGGGACCGATATCACCTAAACCTAAGACCGCTGTACCATCGGTAATAACCGGGACAGTGTTCCAGCGTCTAGTTAATTCAAAGCTCTTTTCGACATCGTCTTTAATCGCTAAGCAGGGTTCCGCCACACCAGGAGTATAGGCGATGGATAAATCCTCACGAGATTCCACTTTGACTCTCGCTCTTGTTTCAATCTTGCCTCTCCACTCTTTGTGGGCTTGTAATGATTTTTCTTTATAGTTCATATTTAATACTTCTTTCTATTACATCGGGATGAAGGAAATGGATGCGGATAAGCTCATCATGATAAATATCATGCACCATAACAAGGCTCCCATATAGACGTTACCGGTCTTACGATAAGCTAATCTATTGAATATCGGTAAGATAAACATCATCGGAATTAAACCGAACACCATATTGATGTATAGCCACATCTCATTTGTGTCAGTCGCACTATAGTAACCATAGAAGACGGTACCGGTTCTGAAGTAGACCCAATAGTTAATAATGATGATGAAGACCAAACCTAGGGAATTGGCTAATCCACCGATTAATAAGACTTGCCATTCTTTAAATCCTTCTCTAGCGATACCGAGATGAACTCTAATAGAGTTGGATAAATAGAAGACTAAGAATCCTGCGAGGTAGATTAACCAGGTCATCAAGAAACGAGGAGTTAAAGGAGATGCGGAGATAAGCATAAACCTGAAGTCTTGATGCATGGTGACATTAACTAATTGTAGTACTCCATAGAATGTGAAGAATAAGACAACCGCTAAACCGAGGGATTTTAATAAATTAAGAGGAT
>JAEEHE010000067.1 GCA_016280685.1 Caryophanales bacterium | reverse complement strand
CCATAGGAGGCTATTATGGCAAAGTTACAACCACAAGCTGTAAAACAAATTACAGAGATTGTTGAAAGGTATAAAGACGAGCCAACCGCAACTATGATGATTCTTGAAGATATCCAAAAAGAATATGGTTATATTCCTCTTGAAGTTCAAGAATTAGTCAGTGAGTTAACCGGGGTCCCAGTGAGTGAGATCTATGGTGTCGTCACCTTCTACTCTTTCTTCTCAATGACACCCAAAGGAAAATATGTCATTGGTGTTTGTTTAGGCACTGCCTGTTACGTCAAAGGCAGCCAATTAGTGCTTGATAAATTCGCTGAATTATTAGGCATTAAACCAGGAGAAACCAGTGAGGATGGTTTATTCACATTAGACGTATTACGTTGCATCGGCGCATGCGCGGTTGCACCAGCTGTTTCTATCAATGGTAAGGTCTACCCACAAGTCAAAGTTGACAACGTTAAAAATATTGTCGCGGAATATCGCGCTAAGGAGGCTTAATCATGGAAAAGATTTTAACTGAGAAAGAACTCCAAGCTAAATTCCAAAAATGCGGCAGTTGTTTACAAAAGAAATTCCACTGCGAACCAGGTCATAGAGCTATCGTCGTATGTGGTGGTACTGGCTGTTTATCAGCAGAGAGCCAAGAGACATTAAATAAGTTCCACGAATTAATCAAAAAGAATGGCTTAGAAGATAAAGTTACTGCAAATATCGTCGGATGTTTCGGTTTCTGTTCACAAGGCCCATTCGTGAAGATTTTCCCAGAAGAAACTCTTTACACTAAAGTGCAACCTAAAGATGTCGAAGAAATCTTCGAAAAAGATATCTTAAATAATGAAATCGTCACACGTTTATTATTTGTTGATCCTCAAACAAAAGAACACGTGCAAAAACAACATGATATTAACTTCTATAAATTACAAAGAAGAGATATCGCTTTACATGGTAATGGTGAAATTAATCCTGAAGATGTTGATGAAGCGATCGGTAATGGTGCTTTCCAAGGATTAAATAGAGCCTTACATATGTCCAGAAAAGAAGTCATCGACGAAGTCTTAAAATCTGGCTTAAGAGGTAGAGGTGGCGCAGGCTTCCCAACCGGTAGAAAATGGTCATTCGTTCCTGACACCGATGAACCCAAATACATGATTTGTAATGGTGACGAAGGTGACCCAGGCGCATTCATGGATCGTTCTATTATTGAAGGTAATCCATGCGCGGTTATCGAAGGTATGATGATTGCCGGTTACGCAATCGGTGCCCAAAATGGTTACTTCTATGTTCGTGCGGAATATCCAATCGCCGTTCAACGTTTAGCTAAGGCTATTAGAGACTTAGAAGAAATCGGTATCTTAGGTGATCACATCTTAGGTACAGACTTCTCTTTCCGCTGCCACATTAGATTAGGCGCAGGCGCCTTCGTGTGTGGTGAAGAAACCGCTTTAATTAATAGTATTGAAGGTAAGCGCGGTATGCCAAGACCACGTCCTCCATTCCCTGCTGTCAAAGGTTTATGGGATCATCCATCAGTCGTCAACAACGTTGAGACTTTAGCCTGTGTTCCATACATCTTAAGAGAAGGTTGGGAGAAGTTCGCGGCTATCGGCACTAACGATACCAAAGGTACAAAAGTTTTCGCCCTCGGTGGAAAAGTTAATAACGTCGGCTTAGTCGAAGTCCCAATGGGAACCACATTAAGACAATTAATTTACGATATTGGTGGCGGTATCCCTGGAAATAAGAAATTTAAAGCCATTCAAACCGGTGGTCCTTCCGGTGGTTGCTTAACCGAAAAAGACTTAGACACACCAATCGACTTCGGTAGCTTAATCGCTGCTGGCAGTATGATGGGTAGTGGTGGTGCCATCGTTATGGACGAAGATAACTGTATGGTCGATGTCGCAAAGTTCTATATGACCTTTATCTGCGATGAATCCTGCGGTAAATGTTCTCCATGCCGTATCGGTACTAGAAGATGCTTAGACATCTTAACCAAGATTTGTGATGGTAAGGGTGAACCCAAAGACTTACAAGACTTACAAGAATTAGCGAAATTCATTCAATCTAACTCTTTATGTGCTTTAGGCCAAACCGCGACCAACCCAATCTTATCGACAATGAAAGCTTTCCCAGAGGAATATCAAGCTCACGTTGTTGATCATAAATGTCCTGCCCATGTTTGTAAAAACATGATGGAATACTATATCGTTCCCGAAAAATGTATGGGTTGTACATTATGTGCAAGAAACTGCCCTGTTTCCTGTATCACTCCTACTGACAAACCTGCAAAGATTCCTGGAAAATTCGTTCACCATATTGATCCTAATAAATGTGTCAAGTGTGGTAGCTGTATTGCCGGATGTCATTTCGGTGCGATTATCAAACGATAAGGAGAAGAGATTATGGCATTAGTTAACATTAAAATCGAAGGCCGTGAATACCAAGTTGATAACTCCCTCACAGTCTTAGAAGCTTGCCGCAAATGCGGTTATGAAATCCCATCCTTATGCGCGTTCAATCATGGCAAATGCTCTAGAGCGAGCTGCCGTGTTTGCTTAGTCGAAGTGAAAGGCGCTCGTGGCTTATGTGCCTCTTGTGTCTATCCCGTTAATGAAGGAATGGAAATCTCCATTTCCTCACCAAAAGCGGTGGAAGCTCGTAGAGCCTCTGTCGAATTAATTCTTTCCAACCACGAAAAGAATTGTTTGCAATGTCCAAAGAATGGTCACTGCGAATTATTACACGTCGCGGAAATGGTCGGAGCTAGAGATGGTAAATACGTCGGTCAAATGACTCCTAAGACCTATGATGAAGTCGCTCCTGGCATCATCAGAAATACCGCTAAATGTATCTTATGTGGTAGATGTATTGAAAGATGCAAAGAAGCCCAAGGCATCTCCATCCTCGGTTTTGAAAATCGTGGTTTCAATACTATCGTTGCTCCTGTGCAAAATAGAAGCTTCGCCAACGTTCCATGTATGCAATGTGGACAATGCGTTAACGTCTGTCCAGTCGGCGCTTTAATGGAACACAGCGAAATCGAAAAAGTTGATGAAGCCTTTAGAGTGGGCAAGAAAGTCATCGTGCAAACCGCCCCTGCAGTGCGTGCTGCAATCGCGGAAGAATTCGGTGAAAAGATCGGTACTCCTGGTACTGGTAAAATGGTTGCCGCTTTACATAGACTCGGATTCTTTAGAGTCTTCGACGTCAACTTCGGTGCGGACTTAACCATCATGGAAGAAGGCTATGAATTAATTCATAGAATTAAAAACAAAGGTGTCTTACCACAAATTACCTCTTGTTCTCCAGGTTGGATTAACTATATGGAATACTTCTATCCCGAAGTCATCCCCAATATGTCCACATGTAAATCACCTCACATGATGCAAGGTGCGATTACCAAAACATATTTCGCGAAAGCTCATGACATCGATCCAAAAGACATCTTCGTTGTTTCCATCATGCCATGTACCGCGAAGAAATATGAAAGACAACGTCCAGAAATGGATCAAGATGTCGACGCTGTCCTCACCACACGTGAATTAGCCAAGATGATCAAACGTTCCGGTATCAACTGGCAAAAATTACCAGAAGAAGAATTCGACCAAGACTTACTCGGTGAATATTCTGGCGCTGGTGTCATCTTCGGTGTTACCGGTGGTGTTATGGAAGCCGCTTTAAGAACTGCTTACTTTGTTTTAACCGGCAAAGAATATGGCAAAGTCGTCTTCGAAGAAGTCCGTGGTTTAGCGGGTGTTCGTGAAGCCGAAATTAAAGAATTAGGCATCAAAGTGGCGATTGCTTCTGGTATGAAGAATGCGTCTAAATTAGTCCAAGAAGTCAAAGAAGGTAAATCTCCATATGCCTTTATCGAAATCATGGGCTGCCCAGGCGGATGTATCAATGGCGGTGGTCAACCATACGTTCACCCATCATTATTACCAAATGAAGATGACAACATCTTAGATACATACTGCCAAAAGAGAGCGAGTGTCCTCTATAGTGAAGATGAAAGACAAGTTATCCGTCAATCTCATAACAACAAAGACATTCAAAAACTCTATAAAGATTTCTTAGGCGAACCACTTAGTGAAATCAGTGAAGAATTACTCCACACTCACTATAACGCCAAGAGAGAAAAATACCCTGAAGGTAAATAATTATTAAAACATTTGGGGGCGGGTTATCTCGCCCCCTATCTCTTATTAAATATGAAAATTACATTCTATAATTCCTTAACTAATTCTTTAGAAGAATTCAAACCAGTTGTTCCTAACAAAGTTTCCATGTATGTCTGCGGACCAACTGTTTATAACTATCCCCATATCGGTAATATGAGACCGGTTGTGGTCTTTGATACTTTAAGACGCTTTTTACGCTACGTGGGCTACGATGTCACTTATGTTAGTAATTTTACTGATGTCGATGATAAAATCATCAAGGCCGCGCAAAAAGAGGGAAAGAGCGAAAAGGAATTAACGGATTTTTATATACAAGAATTTATTAAAGTGACTAGAGCTATTGGAAGTGAAACTCCCAATATCACTCCAAAAGTCACAGAATATATCCAAAAGATTATTTCTTATATCGATGGACTAATTAAAGTCGGTGCGGCTTATGAAGTCGATGGCGATGTCTACTTTAGAGTAGAGAAGATTAAAGATTATGGTTCTTTATCTGGCATCAATGTCGAAGATTTAAAAGTTGGCGCGAGAATTGAAGAAAATAGCAAAAAAGAAAGCCCGTTAGATTTCGCCTTATGGAAGAAAACGGAAGAAGGTATCAAATGGGATTCACCTTGGGGTAAAGGTAGACCCGGTTGGCACACCGAATGCTGTGTCATGATTGACACTATCTTCCCAAATCAACACATCGATATCCATGGTGGTGGATATGATTTAAAATTCCCTCACCATGAAAATGAAATTGCCCAAGCCGAAGCGATGCATCATCATAAAATCGCTAATTATTGGATGCACAATGCCTTCATTAATTTCGGCAATGAAAAGATGTCTAAATCTTTAGGCAACGTTGTCTACGCGAAAGACATGATTGAAAAATATGGTGGCGCAGTTACTAGATTAGTCATTTTAAACGCTCATTATCGTCAACCAGTGAACTTCACTGATGAGACAGTCAACGCTGCTATCCAAGAAGTTAATAAGATGCAGATGGCCTATAAACAGATGGCATTAAAATTACAAACTAACAATATTGATTTATCTAAAGGTAAACCTCTATATATTGAAAACTTCCTTAATGCTATGGCGGATGATTTAAATACCGCGAACGCTTTAGCGGAATTATATAACTTAATCAAGGAAAGTAACCAAACCATTAGAACCGCTAATATCGATTTTGAAAAGCTCAATAATCAGTTCAAAACACTCACTGATATGTTTGCGATTTTAGGGTTAAATATTACCTATGTGAAAATGACGGAAGAAGACTTGGACCTCTATCAGCAATATATGGCCTCAAAAGCGAAAAAAGACTTCCAAAAGTCCGATGAAATTCGCCAAATCTTAATTTCTAAAGGTATCATGTAATACCGCTAAAACCAACATTATATTAAATTGAAAGTAGTTTAAACAAGATGAATAAAATAGACAATCTTATTTATGGGAGGAATCCAGTAAAAGAAGCTCTCCGCTCGAAAAGGGTGAAGGCGGTTTATTTATTGAATGGTTTCTCGAATAATGAAGTTCTTTCACTTGTTAACGAAAACCACATCCAACCTCAATATAAATCGATTAAAGAAATGGATTCGATGTGTGATGGTGTACACCAAGGTGTCGCTGCCATCATCAAAGAATATGAATATTTTTCTTTAGATTCGATACTTGAAAGAGCGAAGAAATTAGAAAGATCGGTCTTGGTCATTTTAGATGGTATTAATGATCCTCATAATCTCGGTGCCATCTTAAGATGCTGCGATGTTTTTAATGTCTCTGGTGTCCTCATTCCCAAACATAATCAAGTACCCATTAATGCAACAGTCGCAAAGACTTCAGCGGGGGCGATAAATTATGTCCCGGTGGCTTTAGTTGGTAACTTGAATCAAACGATTGCTAAATTGAAAGAAGCTGGTTATTGGGTTGTCTCTACAGATGGCAGTGCAACCATTGATTATCAAACTATCAAATATGATTTTAATGTCGCATTGGTCATCGGTAGCGAAGGACAGGGTGTCTCTCGCTTAGTCCTCAATAATTCCGACTACATTGTGAAGATTCCTCAATATGGCCATGTCAATTCTCTCAATGCGTCAGTCGCTGCGGGAATTTTACTCGCGAAAATACGTGAATAGCATTATTTAAAGAAACTGATTCCTCCTCACTTTAAAAGAAAGGAGGATTTTTATTTATTCCTAGCAGGTTCCCGATAGACGCGGAACTGTTGACTAGAATAAAAGATGGTGATGAGCTAGCACGACATCTCTTGTTTGAGAAATATCGTTTGTGCTCCTGGCGATTAGCGCATAAATTACTTCCGACATATCATAACAATGGATTAACCGCGGATGAATTAATGTCATGCGCTTTTTTGGCTACGGAAATCGCCCTTCGTTCTCACGATGATAAGAAAGGTGAATTCTACTCTTATTGGCGGAAGATTGCTCTTAATGAAATCAATCATTATTTGAGAGAATACGTCATTAAGAAAAACGAATTAGATTTCACGGTTATCTCTTTAGATAACGATGATGATTCTGCTCCCTTACACGACATCGTTGGTAAGGAAGATGAATCCATTAAGAACGAAGCTCTTTTAGGTAAGATTATCGAAATCATCAAGGATGAGAAGACTGGTTTAAAAGATAAAGAGAAAACCACCGTGGATTATTATCTCCAAGGTTTATCATTCTTAGAAATCAGTCAAAAGATGAAATGCTCGAGAGATACTGCCTATCGCCGTTTTAAGTCTGCAGTGAAAAAAATGCGTCAATTCTATTTGGATCCGAAATAGAGTTATTGTTCATTAGCTTAAAAGCTGTGATATAATAACGCTCATGAATAAGATTGAAGTCAAAAACTTAAGTTTTTCATACAAAAAGGATGAACCTATCTTAAAGCATCTGTCTTTTTCTATTCGTGAAGGATCCTATGTCTCCATCGTAGGACATAATGGTTCGGGTAAATCTACATTAGCGAGATTGATTATCGGACTGCTCGCCCCTAGCGAAGGAGAGATCTATATCTGCGAAGAATTAGTCACTAATAAAAACATTAGACAATTAAGAAACAAAATCGGTTTAGTCTTCCAAAATCCTGATAACCAATTTATCGGCGCGACTGTGGAAGACGATATTGCTTTCGGTTTAGAAAATAGACAAATTCCCCGTCAAAAAATGCGTGAAATCATTGAAAAATACGCAAAAAGAGTGGGAATGGAAGACTTTTTAGAGAAAGAACCTTCTCGTTTATCGGGTGGTCAAAAACAGAGAGTAGCGATCGCTGGTGCTCTATCTTTAGACCCGGAAATCATTATTCTTGATGAAGCAACATCTATGCTTGACCCGAAAGGCAAAAGCGATATTAAGTGGCTCATTGATGAGATGAGAAAGAGCAATCCTTCTCTCACCGTTTTATCAATTACTCACGACGTAGAAGAAGCTTTCTTAAGTGATGAAGTGATTGTCTTAAATAAAGGGGAAATCGCTTTTATCGGCAAACCTGAGGAAGTATTTAAAAACCGTAACTCTTTAGATTTATTACATCTAGAGATGCCTTTTGTATTGGACTTAAAAGATAAATTACATCTCTCCAAGAACACGAATGACTTAGATGAGATAGCGGAGGAATTATGGCCGTCAAAATAGAAAACCTCCGTTATATTTATCTACCGAAGACTCCTAACGCAAACGTTGCTTTAAACAACGTGTCTTTAACTATACCCGAAAATTCCTTTGCCGCTTTTATCGGGAGAACCGGCAGTGGCAAATCAACATTAATTCAAAACCTCAATGCTTTATTGATTCCTTCTAGTGGTAATATCTATGTGGATGAATTCCACATCACTAGCAAGAAAAGAAAGAATAAAAACATTAAGAAATTAAGAAAACACTTAAGCGTAGTTTTCCAATTCCCAGAATATCAACTATTTGAAGAGACAGTTGAAAAAGATGTCGCTTTTGGTTTAAAGAACTTCGGATATAAAGAAACTGAAGCAATCGAAATCGCTCATAAAGTTCTTTTATCTCTCGGTTTAGATGAAAAGTACTTTAAGAAATCACCATTTGAATTAAGCGGTGGTGAGAAACGCCGTGTCGCAATCGCGGGTATCTTAGCGATTAATCCCGATATCTTGGTTCTAGATGAACCCACTGCTGGATTAGATGCGAATGGTGCGAAAGTGGTAATGGAAATCGTCGAAAGAATGCATCAAGAAGGTAAGACCATCATTCTAGTGACTCACGATATGGAACTAGTGATGAGACACTGCGATTTAGTGTTTGTCTTAAAAGATGGTGAATTAGCCTATCAGGGCCCAGTTAATCAATTATTCGATAATATCGGTGATGATAGTGCGGTTGAAATCCCACCCCTCTATCAATTAGCGCAAAAACTAAAGCAAAGAGGTGCGCCGATTAAAATAGACCAGATTAAATGTGTCGATGATTTAGTGAAGCAAGTCGCTTCTTGGGGGAAGAAAGATGAATAATATCACTTTCGGTAGATATTCCCCATTTAATACATTTACTCATCGTTTAGATCCGAGAAATAAATTATTTATTCTCATTCTTTTAATGGTTGCAATTTTCTTACAGTTCCAAGTTTGGTCGACAACACTTTTATTGAGCTTTGGTTTCTTATTAGTGTTACTCGCGATTATGATTCTCTCTCGAGTCAATTTCTTAGAACTATTTAAGTCATTGAAGTCGATGTGGTTTTTAATCGTCTTCCTCCTTATTGTTTATATCTTCATTCCCAACTCAACTTATAAGATGGAATGCTATAGATTCAATGACAATTATGCGATTTATTGGGATTCTTTCTATCAATGTGGTTATATCATTTTACGTATCATTTTAATGATTGATTTAACTATGGTTTTAACATCTACAACTAAACCGATGGATTTAACCTATGCATTTGAATGGTATATGACTCCTTTAAAGGTGGTTAGATTCCCTGTTCACGAGATCGCTATGACATTATCTATCGCCTTGAGATTTATCCCCACTTTATTAGATGAAACCGACCGTATTATGAAAGCCCAAGCCTCTCGTGGTGTGGACTTTAATAAAGGTGGATTATTTAAGAGATTTAAAGCGGTTATTTCTTTAATCATCCCTCTATTTGTTTCCGCGATACAAAGAAGTGAAGAACTCTCTGATGCCATGGAAGCTAGAGGTTATGATCCAAGAGCGAAGAGAACTAAATATCGTAAATTAACATTCTCATGGAGAGATGTCATTGCCTTATTATTTGGCCTTGCTGTTTTCGGTGGTATTTTATATCTATTCATTTACGATAAGAGAATTGAAACATTAGACTTATTCCCGATGATTTTCGGAGTAAATATTGGATTTTAAGGGGTTTTTGCTATGAGATTGTTCGCTTGTGTATCATATAAAGGCACTAATTATCAGGGCTGGCAAAAACAGAAATCTGCCCCGACTGTGCAATCAGAAATTGAAAAAGTTCTTTCCAAAATTTTAAATACGGAAATCAATATTTATGCTTCTGGTAGAACTGATGCAGGAGTGCACGCTAATCATCAATATTTCCATTTTGATATCGATAAAGATGTCGATATTGATCGTCTTATGTATTCCACAAATTGTCTGCTACCAAAAGACATTAAAATCAACTCCTTGAAAAGAGTGGATGATGATTTCCACGCGAGATTTTCCGCGAAGAAAAAAGAATACAAATACATCGTTAATTTAAAAGGCAATAATCCTTTCAATTACGAATTAAATGCGGAGATGTATCTAGATGTTGATGATAACCTACTCACAGAGTCATTAAATCTCTTTATCGGTGAGCATAATTTCCAAGATTTCACCTCTAAAGAAGTAGATGATAATGGTTTTGTGAGAACCATCTATTCCGCTTCCTTTACGAGAAGTGGTGATCAATTAGTCATCTCTTTTATTGGTAATGGTTTTATGCGTTATCAAATTAGAGATATGGTCGCTACCGCATTGATGGTGGCCGCAAATAAAGAGTCTATTGAGTTCATTAAACAACATTTGAAAGATAAAAAAGAGAGGGATATCGTTTCCTATAAAGCCCCCGCTGAAGGCCTTTATCTTGAAGAGGTCTACTATTAGTTATTAACAACTAAAAAACTTTTTGATAAAATCAATAACGCGAAAAGAGGAATAACCCATGGGAAGAGCACATGAAGTAAGAGCCAAGGCGATGGCTGCCACCGCCGCAAAAAGAAGTGCATTATTTAACAGAGCTTCTAAAGAAATTTATATGGCAGCAAAATCAGGTGAACCTGATCCATCAATGAACTTAGCGTTAAGATCCGCCATTGAAAAATGGAGAGGACAAAACGTCACTAAAGAAGTTATTGATAGAGCTATTCAAAAAGCCAAAGGTGGTTCTGCCGAATCATATACACAAGGCCGTTATGAGGCATTAGGCCCTGGTGGTTCTCTTTTAATCGTCGATTCTTTAACCGATAACAGCAATCGTGCTTTAGTGGAAATTAGAACCGTTATCACAAAGAAAGGTGGACACTTAGGTTCCACAATCTTCAATTTCACCGAAACTGGTGTCTTTGATTTCTATGGTAATAATAGAGATGAAGTTGAAGAAACATTAATTCTCGATGATGTCGATGTTCGTGAAGTCACCGAAGAAGATGGTGTCATTTCCGTTCTTGTTGAACCATCCGCATTTGCCCAAGCGAGAGACGTTTTAACCGGTATGGGTATCAACGAATTCATCACTTCAGAAATTACCTTCTTACCTAACGATCCAATCGAATTAAACGATCCAGAAGATAAGAGAAAATTCACCGAATTATTGGATATGCTCGATGAACTCGAAGACGTTCAAAACGTCTACCATAACGTCAAGAATCTATAATTCATAGCAAAAACTGAGCAAAAATAGGGGATTTGGAAACGCCAATCCCCTTTTATATTTGCCTTCACATTTATTTTTATAAATAGTGTTTGACAATATTCTCCATTACAAGTAATATTTTTATCGGCACAAAAGCTAAATTAGCGAAGTCCCCGGTAAAGACAAAGTTAGTTTGGTAAAGGAGGATTTTAAAAGTTATGCAACGTCAAACTACTATTGCAAAAGCAAACGAAATCCAAAGAAAATGGTATGTCATCGATGCAACCGACAAACCATTAGGAAGATTAGCCTCTCAAGTGGCTCAGGTGTTAACTGGTAAGAACAAACCAACATGGACACCAAACGTTGACTGCGGTGATTATGTCATCGTTATCAATTGTGAAAAAGTTGGCCTCTCTGGCAACAAGCTCGAAACAAAGAAATATTACAATGTTTCTGGCTACGATGGCGGTCTCAGAACAAGAACCGCTAAAGAAATGGTGGAAAAATACCCAGAAGAAATGTTCAGAAGATGCATTCACGGCATGGTTCCAAAAGGAAGACTCGGCCGTCAAATCGAAAAGAAACTCTTCGTTTATTCTGGTGCTGACCACAAACACGAAGCTCAAAAACCCGAAGTTTTAGAGCTCAAATACTAGGAGGTATTGAACTATGGCAAAGAAAGCTGATCTTCAATATTACGGCACTGGCAGAAGAAAATCTTCTGTTGCACGTGTTTATGTCACTTCTGGAACAGGCAAAATCATTGTTAACGGACATGATGTGAATGAATATATGCCATTTCAAACATTAGTGCTTGATTTGAAACAACCACTCACCATCACTGGAACCGAAAGCAAATACGATGTTACCGCTGAAGTTAGAGGTGGTGGATTCACTGGCCAAGCTGGTGCTATCCGTCTCGGTATCGCCCGTGCTTTATTAGAAGCCGGTTGTGATCGTTCTTCCTTAAAAGTTGCTGGTATGCTCACTAGAGATTCCCGCAAGAAAGAAAGAAAGAAATACGGTCTCAAAGCTGCGAGAAAAGCTCCACAATTCAGCAAACGTTAATCTTGCTATCTTGATATCTTTGATATCAGTAAAAAGAAGAGTGCTAAAAGGAAGGCGATTTGGACCTTCCTTTTTTTCTTTTCATTTTTCCGTTGATTTTTACTAATCACTATTGTATATTATTAACGCTGTCTATGACAGATGTGGGCCTATAGCTCAGTTGGTTAGAGCACTCCGCTGATAACGGAGAGGTCGCTGGTTCGAGTCCAATTGGGCCCACCAAATTGTATAATCGACTCTCGTATGAGAGTCTTTTATTTT
>JAEEHE010000066.1 GCA_016280685.1 Caryophanales bacterium | reverse complement strand
GAAGTAAGAACACTATTAGTGGACATCATTCTACGGACATAAGTACTAGTCTTTTCACCGACTTTAACTTTGATATGCAATTCCGGAGCTTCCATAGTTAGAGTAGCGTGATAAACGCCTTGATCATCACTTTCAAGTTTCACATCATTCGCAGTCACGATAGCCTTACTATTTTTAACAATAAAACTAATATTTGTTTGATTAGGGTTATCTTCAGGAATAATAGAATCTTTATATAATAAAGCAGTATTAGATAATAGATTAGTGAGCATTTCAAAAATCTGTTTTCTAGAAGAGGTGAAATCACTCGCCGATCCATTAGTGACTGTACCGGAGAATTCTTTAGCGAAAATATCTTCTAAAGCGATATTCGCAGACAAACCTTCTCTTTCATAAATATCATAGATAGCTTGGATGATTTCATAATCTTCCATACCATCACGATAGGAAACCGCTCTTAAAGAGGAGACGGGATAAGAAAGACCGTAGGGTCGACCCGGATAGAGAATCTTACCGTCGGAAACATCGGTCATACTATCTCTTAGATAAGAATAATTATCGATAACTGGTTTAGCATTTCCATCTGAATCAGCATAATTATTTGTATCCCAAATAAGGAAAGCATCCACATCGTAATACCTTTGCATCCAAGAAATTAATCTCGGCCCTGTTAAATAAGAATTCGCTAATAAGTTAGGATATGGGTATTGTGGACCGATACATGTATACCACCATTTCTCCAAGCCATCGTCACGATCATATTCCGCTCGTTTTTCTTCCGAATCATAACGATCAAGAACTGTACAAGCTGTAATATCTAAAGCATCGTTTTTCGCGAGAGTATCTATTGAATAAGTACCCGGAATGACATTAGGAATATAAAGAAGTGTGTTTCTCACATAAGCTTTATAGAAAGCAAAGTTATTATGATTAATTAATGATGAATCTAATTCATTAGCTAAATCAATTAACATTGCCTTGACTGTTTGAGAGATATCTCTCACCATCTCCCAAGTAACAGAAGGATTAGAACCTGGTTCATCGACAAATGTCGAGAAATAGAAGAACGCTTTATCGAGATAATTAATAGAATCATCTAAAGAAGCTTCAATAACTTTACTGAGGTATTCTTTGCATAAAGCGACGTTATAAGGAATATACATATTGTTGTAATATGAATAAGTTGCTTCATAGAAGAATTTATAAGCGCTGAAGCCGGGGTAATTATAATATTTCTTTAATAATTCCACATATCTCTCTGGTCCCCCAATGCCTTCAAAAGGTAAGGAACTAGACATTTTATATTTGAGCATTTCTTCAAAATAAATGGCTTCTGTTTCTTCATTACAAGCGAGTTCTACACTGTTATAGTGCTCCGTTCCCCATCTTGCAAAATAATTTTTTGTCGATGTTTTATCAGGAATAACAAAAGAAATAACTTCTACTTTTAAAGGAATGTAATAAGAATAAGAATCACAATTGAGCTTAATCGTGCCGTTATAAATTCCAGAAGCGGTAGTCTTATCAGTCTTCACCTCGATATATATGGATTGATTAACATCTTTTGGCAAAGTGTTTTCGCCATATTCTTTCGCAACATCAAAGGGAAGTATCGCATCAGGCATAGAAGACCCGATAGGAAGAGAAGGATTGTTATATTTTGTATTAATCGATTCACTGGAGATATATTTGGTATTAAAAATAGAAATACGATCTTTGCTAATGATGTTGCTATAGTCCTTTGATATTAAATCAGTCACTGTCACATCATAGGCTTTAATATCTTTGCTAGAACGCATCATTAACTGAGCGCCTTCAGTTTCGTTTTTTGCCATTAAGATTTTCATCATCTTTTGGCTAGTATCTTTCACCACTTCTTCACGCATGATTTTGCTCACTGCGGAGGCACACCAAACATTCACTGGACCCTGAATGCTAGTTTTAGCATTGGAACATCCGGTGAGGACGAGAAATGATAATAAAGAAATTTTCCAATATCTAATCTTCATGTCTGACCCTTATTAACTGAGTTTAGAAAGAACTTTATTTTGCCAATTATCGCCTTCGTAATATGTGAGGAAAGCTTGATAATATTGTTCTGCCGTTTGATAAATCTTTTTGGTGCTGCTACCAACATTTAAAGATTCTTCAATCGTATAACCAGAAGCTTGCGCTAAGTTATAATATAGAGCATTACCTAAATAGAATAAGGGGCTCTTCTTACTATAGAAGATAAAGGAAGCATTATTGCTCACTTCATAAACACTCTTTTCCGCTTCGCTTAAATCGCTGTCATTATAAGAATAATTAAATGGTAAGAATCCACCGTTAACTTTCTTTTTATAAATATCAATATATTTATCAGTGGACATTTGTAATAAGAAATCAACCGCTAATTTTCTCGCATTAGCGTAAGCAGGGATAAAGGAAACGTGGAAGTTAGCCATAGATGGAGAAACTAACCTCGCTTCTTTGACTCTACTAAAATCTTCAGCGTCAACACCAGCGTAACTAGTTTCGCCTTCATCAATCGCTTTAACCACCGCGCTTAATATTGCATCATCAGCAATACTATG
>JAEEHE010000009.1 GCA_016280685.1 Caryophanales bacterium | reverse complement strand
CGGATTTCTTCAATATCGAAGCCAAACGTCTTTTTCTCAATATACCAAGATGTTCTAAAAGCATCGATAAAAGCATCGATTCTAACTAATAGAATATCCATCTTTTCTATTAATTGTTTTAGAGTTTCTTTATCGTTATGTTTATAGGCAGTTCTTAATCTCACACCTAAGGAATTTTTAATCTCTAAAACACTCGCTAATTTGGATAAATGATTAGCAATATAACCATAATCTTTTAATCTCTCTGCTAAAGCGGTAAATCTCTTAGCAATATTAGCGAAATAGTCATCATCTTCTAAAGACACTTTATAATCCAATATTCCAGTTAATGGATCGTTATATAAAAGATATTTAGAGGGGTTATGTATATCTACTCTTTTGGTCTTTACAGTGTTATTAATATCACTTAAAGACATAAAGTCATCGAAATCTAAATCAAAGATTTCTTTAAATTCTTTTTTAATTGTTTCTAAATTCTCTTCTCCATCATAAAATCTTTTGGCTGCATATAACGTTGGTAATATAGAAAAGAGCGAGCATTCCGCACCATCATCACCCCAAGCGGTAATAATGATATTATCGATATGTTTTTCTCTACACGCTTCCATCGCTGGTTTACTAACTTTTAAAGCATATTCATTCGCAGGAACAAAACCTGTCCAAGTCCATATACCACCCGCAAACCATGTATCTTTACTAATTTCGAAATGTTTATCAATCATTCCCTTATAGGAATTTATGTCTTCATGATAATAATCCCAATAGATAGGTGTAACATTTTGTGGAATGTTTTTTAAATCCTCTTTAGAGATATTGTTATCTAAGGAATACCAGAAATTCTCTTCTTTAGGCATCGCTAATTTAAATAGCATATCGCTCCACATCAAAGGCTCTAAATGATATTTATCGCAAATTCCTAATACTTTATTTAAATGTATGGAAAACAATTCTTTTTTTGATAAATCGCCATTAAGATGTTTGCTATTTCCTAATCCTAAAGCAGTCGCTTCATCCATTCCTAAATGAATTTTTTTGCTCTTAAAACATTCACTGATGCTCTTAATCATCTTTTCGATTAAGTCATATGTTTTTTTCTCGTTCACTAATAAGACGTCACCATAATCATGGACATCTGAATAAATAGGCCAACAAAACATTTGATTTAGATGGGCTAAGACTTGGATGCAAGGAATAACTTCAATATTATATTGCTCAGCATAATTAACAATATCTTTAATCTCTTGTTTTGTATATCTACCTCTAAGATGACCGAAATATGGTTCTCCGTTCACTTCATAAGTATCTTCGGTATATAGCATTAAAGCGTTATAACCACATTGATGCAGTACTCTAATTAATTTCTTTAAAGTAGGAATATTAATTACCGCATTGCGTGAGCAGTCCACCATTAAGCAAAATGTCTTATTATTCATCTTTAATACCTGGCAGTTGAATACTAGATTCAACATGTCCTTTCTCTTTTTTATTGCCTCTATTTATGACAGGTTTAAAAGATAAATTCAAGTTATCAATTAAAACTCTAGTTTTATCCTTTTCTGTGCGGAAATATAATTCCATAGATGACAAGGAATTAATCACCTCTTTTGATATATTAGTAATTCCATTAGATCCATCAAGTATTTTATTTAAATCAATGGAATAAGTACGCCAATCATTTTGTAACTCAATACATTGACCTTCAATATCGTAGATTGGGAATTTATTAATACGCCCATTCACTCTAAATAGAATTCCATAGAAGGAAACATCTTTATCCCCTTTGATATCTATATTCAAATAGGGGAAATCTCCTAAAGCATGAAATTGACCAGCGCAGCCGATATTAGCTTTAATGGAGAAAAATCCAAAACAGTTTTTATTTAATTTCGCTCTTACTTCAATAGAAGCTTTGCCTTCTATTTTATCTTTTTTATTTAATGATGTGTGAACATGGGCTAGAGGATAAATATCACCTTTATCCCATAATTTAATGGGAAATCCACCACCAGCGTCCGCACCAAAATTATTTTCTATTATTCTTAAAACATCGCAGCCAAATATAGTATTAGTGTGATAATGGACTCTATCCATTTTCTCTTTAATTGATCGACTTGGTAATAAAGGTAAACCATTATTCAAAATACAATTAGCTAAATATGAATATTGATATAATCCATATAGATAATAACAAGGGTCTTTAATTAAATTTGATGATAACAAGATATGATTATCATCTATTGCAATAGCGTGAGCTTTTTTATAAATTCCCTCTTTACTAGCGACATAAAAGCCTTCAAAACTAGTGTTTTTTCTTAATTTTCCATCAAAAGTCTCAATTTCTAAAAGTACTTTATTAGATAAGAGTTCTACTTTTTTTACCTTAGGAGGAAGGTATTTTTCTCTCTTATATAAATTGCGATAAATAATATCAAATAATCGTTTAGTGTATTTCTCTTTGTTGGATGTATGAATCGGATGATTAATAATATTACCATCTTTCACTAACCACTTAGGTTTAATGTCATAAATAGGAACTAAATAAACATTATCTTTATTGATATTGCTTAATGCTTCGGTTATATAAGGATAGCCATAATCATCACCATAACAATAATATTCATCAGCGATACCCATTAAGAAAAATGGTAAATCATTATCTTTAAATTTATCACGATAAGAATCTATTAATATTTTAATAGCAGTTTCAAAATATATCGCACTAGCGAAATCATAAGCGGAATTCTCACCCTGATAATAGATGATAGATTTAAATTTAACATCGACTAAAGGAGCAACTTTCTCGTTATAAACACCACTAGTTCTCGTATAGCTAATAAAAGAATGTTTTTCTTCTTTTTCACTATATTTATTAGTCTTAATTAAATAATCTTTGATATCTTTATTGTTTTTAATATCTTCCAAAGGAAGAAATGAATCAATGGATAATCCCCCGTTCGCGGATATCACAATACCAATCGGATAATCGACTTTATCATCTAGCATCGAAAGCAAGATATAACTTAATGCGGAATAATTAGAAGCATCTTCTTTGATATTTCTCCACTTCGATGCACTATTAATATCATTAAGTGGCTCATCAGGTCGATAGACATAATCGTTCTCATCTATATAAGAATCTTCAATTACTAAATAAGCACTATTATGCTTTTTTGCTTTCTTTAGATATTTATCTTTATCCTCAGTTAGTTTTAAAGGTAAGGACATATTTGATTGTCCAAGAGATAAATATACATCACCACAATAAATGGGGCTTATTTCCATCGATTCATCTTTATCATGAGCAATTAATGTATAAGGATCATTTGATGCCTCTAAGGGGGCAAAAATAGCATTAAAACAACCATCACCATTTAAATGAAGATCGGGTTTAATTATTTCATTCCCTCTTTTCAAATACACATCTAGCGACGATGTAGCAGATATTCCTTTAACAACAAAGGATTTCCCTTGTTGGAAAATTAAATTCTTTTGGTAATAGTTGTTTAATTTCATTTATATATTATTTATTTTTGTTTTCTCTTTTTACTGATTAATAATATGGCACCAGCAAGAGTGGCAATGGAAGCAATCGCACTGACAGCGATAACACTACCACCACAGCCTTTTTTAGCGGGTTTTTCTTCTGGAGTTTCAGAATCTTCGGAAGTTCCTGGATCAACAGGTTCGCTACCTCCACCTAAAACTGTAATAGTAAAGGAAACACTTCCACCAGCTGTTTGAATGATGAAATATTGTTTTTCATGGCCTAAAGTAGCTAAATAATCTTTGCTAATTGTAATTTCATTACCATTAACTTCGTAATATTGTGGTAACACTTCATCCGCACCACGTCTAAAGGAAGTAATAGCTTCACCATGTGTATCACAGGTAATAACTAAATCTTCGCCTTCATTAACTTCGTAGACTTTAGTTTCCATTGTTGGTGCTTTTGCGTCTTCTTCGCCACTTCCACCTGGGTTATATGGTTCTTCATCAAGATTTTCTAAATAGATATCATCGAAATACGAATCGCAAACACAAGAGATGATAGAAACATAACCATATTGATTAGCAGTTACTTTAGTAATATCAGCCTGACCGAGAAGTTGATCATTAACATAAAAAGCAAAATGGCTACCGATAACTTCAATCTTGACATTTAACCATTTACCAATTAAACCTTCAGGATCAGATAAGCCAATCGCAGAAGTTCCTTCACCTGAAGGACCATACATATCTATATTCATCAAGCTGTCACCGACAGCACGATACATTTGTGGGCCAAAATTATTATCTGCCCAAGCTCTTAAAACCATCATGACATTTGTGACACCGTTATATCTTCCATCTTCTGGTTTGCGGAAATTAAATCCGGCCCAAGGAGATACACCATGAGTGGCTGTTTGATAATATTTATATGTCAAACGGAAGTCTTTCACATAAACATCTTTCATCGTGTTGTAGAAGAAAGATTCATTCTTTTGATAAGTATGGACATATAAACATTTATTATTTTCATCTAATGGATCTTTTTGGACATCAAAATTATCTTTGGTGGCTAATTCATCTCCATCGCCTAGATGTTTGAAATAAGCGTTTGTCCATTTCGCGCTTAAAGCGTCCATATCACCGACTTGATAGTCTTCAAAATTCTCGGTGAAATCAGGGGTTAAATCTTCTTCTGCTCTGGCCATAGAAACTGGGCTATTAGTAGCAAAGAATCCCATTCCTAATGACAAAGCAATAAGAGCTGCAATCATTTTTTTCTTCATAAAATGCCTCCTAAAATATTAGTAATTTGTTAAATCCACTAAAGCGGATGTTCCGGGTTCTAATGAGATAGAAACACTAGTTTGACCTTTAATAGAACTTTTATTAGAAAAGTCGTATATATCAGCATCGACTTTAGTGACAAAATTAATTGTGGCGTTCGCTTTATTTTCAAAATCATTGTTGAAAACATATAAAGCGGTTCTACCATCATGATTAAAGACACCAACCAATAGATTTGATTCAGTATCTATAGATGTTACTTCCCGAGAAGAAGTAACTAATGATAAATCTTCAGGGATTGGTGCAGGAGAAGAACCATATTGCATCATATCCACTAAAGTGGATTTCATTAATATTTCATCGACATCTGCGATGAATTCATTAACTGTTTGGCAATAATAATAAACATCGGTTCTATTACCGTTAGCGTCAATTAAATTACCTTCCCAATCTTGTGCTTCATAAGGGGTCATATAACAGAAATATTGGATGGCTTTAGCCCCAAAAACCAGATTAGCGCCGACTTGCCAATACATATCAACTGCGTTTGGCTTTCTCGTGCGATTAGTGAATTTACAAGTTTGCACAAAAGGCCAGAATGGTACTTTATATTTATCCGCGAATTTTTTAGAAGTGACAATTTGTTCAAAATATTTATCACTTACCCCAGGGAAATCTTTATTTAACCCATAATAATCATAGGATAGCATTTGAGGACTAATCGTGCTCATTAAAGAATCAAGATAATCATCATATGATATTTCATTACTATCTCCAGATAATTGTTGTCCTGTAGCGTAGGCAGGAAAAGCGTTTACGTAATAAGCATATTTAGTAAAATGCTGTCTATATAACTTTCTCGCTAATGCTAAATTTTCAAAACTAGCTTTACCTGGTTCATCTCTAATTAAAATACCAGCGAAAGAAGGATGGGAAGTAAATGTGTTCATCCTTTCAAGGAAATCTTGTTCATCATCCGCTCTCGCGTTGATTGATTCATCTCTTACCAAATAAGAAAGACCTACTTGATCCGCTAAAGATAAAGATTCATAAACATATGGATCGTTTACGCCCATTCTTTCATATAAACCATAAATGGTGTTTAAACCGGTTTCTTTTATATATTGATATTGTTTTAAATTAATGTGATTAGTGTTATCGACATGCCAAGGTGCACACCAAGCAGAAATCGGCATTACTTCTTTGCCTAATCCCGGAAAAGAATAGGAATAGACAGGAGTTAATGGATTAAGAGGTAATTTCTCTTCTTCGATAATAGAAGTATCAGAAACGTCTTCACTAGAACTATCAGAAATAACTGAACTTTTTTTCGTGTTACAAGAGCATAAAGATAAAGAAATAAATAAAGGTGTGAAAATTAATAAATAGTTCTTTTTCATCCTTTTAGACCTCCTGTAGTGATATTTGACATAATTTGTTTTTGGAAAATGATAAATAAAATAATGACTGGAAGCATGGAGAAGAGCATTAACGCAAATAAAGCTGGCCAGTTCGCATCATATTCCATTTGATTGACAAAAGCTTGTAAACCAACCGCCAAAGTGGGCTGACTCTTTAAATATAAGAACGGGGTGAAATAATCATTCCAGAAACCGATGAAATTCAAAACGCCTAAAGGTATTAAAGAAGAGATGGCCATCGGTAACATAATTTTAAAGAAAATTAAGAAATCATTCGCCCCATCGACATAAGCCGCTTCAGCATATGACCAAGAGATAGAACGGAACACTCCATAAAGCAATAAGAATTGGAAACCAAAACCACCAGAATAGAGTAGTAATAAGGCTAAAGGATTATCAAAAAGCCCTAAATCTCCAATTAATTTATAGGTTGCTGATGTCGAACCGACAGTAGGAACAATCATGACGATAATCGCTAAAACATATAAGACATTACGACCAAAAAATTTATATTTCGCTACAACATAGGCAACCGTAGATGCTGATAATAAGGAAATGATTGTAGCGACAATAGAAACCCATAATGATCTAATAGTCATCTCCCAAATGGAAGAACCCATCATCGTACGATTTAAAGCAGTTGATAAATTAACCCAACCATTTTGAATATCCTTTGGCCACGCCCAGACGTTAGCGAAGAATTCTTGATTGGTTTTAAACATATTTAATATGAGCCAAATAAAAGGGAAAATCAAAGAAGCCGCGTATAGGAAAAATAACACGAACATGATGATTTTAACTATTTTTAGTTGCGTGGAATCCGCAACTGCTTTGGTTTTCTTTTTTATTCTTTTCTTCATAAATAGCAATGTCCAGGGCGCACTATAAAGTGCACCCCAGATGTTAATATAAATCTAATTTAGATTATTTTTCTTTTCTTCTTCTAAGAATTAATAAGGCAGCGCCTGCTAAAGTAAGAGAAGAAACGATAACGCTTGCAGCGATAACTGAGCCACCACAACCCTTATTAGCGGGTTTTTCTTCTGGTGTTTCAGATTCAGAACTTGTTGGTTCGGATCCTGCTTCAGGAACTGCATCTAAAGCGGCTTTAGCTTCTTGTAAAGCAGCAGCAACTTCTTCCACAGTTGTCGCAGCGTTAATATTTGCTAAACCTTGTGTTTTGGCTTCTTCTAAGGCCGCACGACCATTATCGTCGTATTTTGTTAAATCTAAAGCATTGTAGTAATTATTTAATTCTTCAATAGCTTCTTGTTTAGCAACCGCTAATGGATCTTCACTAACGTTAATGGTGACAGTCTTAATTTCTGAATAATCTTCTGTGTCGCTAACTTTGAATGTGAATGTGCCTTCACCAACAGCGGTAGCAGCAAATGTATAACTACCATCTTCATTAAGTGTTAATTCACCTAAGTCGGAGGTGTTGTCTTCCACTAATTCAAAGGTTAAGTAATCGGCATCGTATTCATCAGCATCAGTAGCGACGAGTTGTCCGTTACCAGTTTGACCTTTAACGACTGCTAAAGTGCCATCTTGTGCGACTGGAGCTTGGTTAGCAACAGTAATACCATCGGTGTTAACTAATGCAATATTCTTTAAGAAGTAGTTTGCACCAGCAGTGCCGGCGAAGGAAATATAACCATCGGTCTTCATACCTTCATAGATAATGACGGTGACTTCTTCACCACCATCTCTAGAAACGGAGAAGGAAACAGAACCATCGTGAGCGACGATGTGATAATGGAAGACCACATCTTTATTGGCTTCTGTTAATGGTAAATAATCAGCGGTGAACCAGCCTCTAGCGGTTGGGACACCAGTTGGAGTATGACCATCTTGGGTAGTGATAGAATTCACTGTATCAGCGGTCATATAGAGCATTTCTGTATTTGCGGCCCAGTAAGCATCTTCATAGTTGTTTCTACCGAAGGAGATACCTAACCATGTGCTTGCAGGAGTCACATTACCTTCATCATCTTCTTCGAGTTGTTGCATCTTGGCATCAAATTGTAAATCGAAGTTGACGTATTTGAATCTACTTTGAAGTCTTGTATCATCAGCGGCAGATTTGAAATTCACAAATCCATCTTCGCCCATAGTAACAGAACCATTGGCACCATTATTCACTAACCAGTTATGGTTGAAGGATTGGCCGACATAGATATCTCTACCAGTTTCAATAATGCCGGTATAGCTATTAACTGTAAGACCTAAAACTTTAGCGGTGGTATTTCCTATACCACTAACAGCGATTGCTAATTTGCCTTCAGGATTTTCCACAACATGTTCAAGGGTTGCACCAGCAACTGTTGCGAAGACTTTCATAACTTCATCTACCACTTTGACAACCACACCGATTTCAATGGTGGATGGTAAAGCAGATGTTAATTCTTGAAAAGCGACGACTTGACCTTTTGATAATAAGACTAATTCATCATTAGGGTTATGTCTGACACCCACTAAATAAGCGCTATTTGCAGCAGTAGCGTCATTAGCAATACCAAAGCCTAAACCAACTGCTTTTTCGCCTAATTCGACTAATTCTAGTTCTAATTGAGCAGAGAAAAGGATGGAAGAATCTTGTGCTAATTCATAAGATGATTTGGTAACGATACCTGAACCAGAAGCAGGATTAGAAAGCATAACGGCTTTGACTCCACCAGCTTGTTCAAATACTTGTTCACCATTAGTATATGTAGCTGTATCAAGAATGAATTTGCCACTATTAGCTGTTTCGAAGTCGTCTTCGACTTTCCATTCTAAGTTTTTGAGAGTAGCATCATCAGCAACACCAATTTTGCAGTTGTCTAAAGAAACATTTCCGGTTAATCCATTACCTAATAGACCAACATAGCCAGTGGTTGGAACTGTAAATGAACTAGCGGCATAAGTACAAACTGTGGTAAATGTTGTTTCATCATTTGAACCTTGAATAATTAATGATCCATCATTATTCCAAATCCATCTGAAACTAGAATAGGCATTAACACCAATCCACATTGTTGCAGTGCCATCAGGGTTTGTTCCCGTTCTATCATCACCAGTGATAACTATTGCCCCATCAAGTTGGGTCATAATCATTTGACCACCCCAGGAATAACCCTCGGTGAATTCAAGAATGAGATATTGTCCAGCAGGAACTTCAATCTTCTTAAATTGGAAGACGACTGATTGCCCAGCGCCACGTGTAATTGGTGAAGCATTACGAACATAGCCTAGGTTGAAATTAAAGTTGCCGAACTTCATGATACCATTTCTTTCTACCAATCCAACTTTATCTTCGCTATCGATAATGTCGTATTTGGAACTATCAATTCCATCAGCGAATTCATCATGGAGGGTTTCATTAACAAATGAAGCCGCTTCTGCTCTTTGAACCTTTTGTTGTCCTAAAAGTGAAGCTCCAAGACCGAGAGCAAGTAAAGCTGAGATAGAAGCTATCAACAATTTACTCTTTTTCATTTTATTCTCCTTTCGTAAATTATTGTTTTTATTTTTAAAGGCATAGCCTTTTAAAACCTTAATATTCCACTACGGGAAGTAATTTTTCGATACCCCATTTAACAAATTGAATAATAGGAATACCGATAATTGAGAACAATAAACCTGTTGCAGCAGCGTGATATAAGTCGCCAGAATTTATCGTATTAACAATGAAGAAAGCAATCGTGCTAGATAATCCGTTATAAGGACCACCATTAGTGAGTAACATCGGCTGTAAGAATAAAGTAAATATTACCGATATACCTGAAACGAATAAGGTAGTAATAGTTCCCGATATCATCGGAACGACGATTTGCACTAATTCTCTTCCTACACCCGCGCCATCGAGTCTAGCGGCCTCATATATTTCTTGAGGAACACGGTTCATAGAGCCAGATAATAACACGACGTTATAACCAATACCGGCCCATAGACAATAGAATAAGACCATCATGAAAGCGGTATTCTTATCACCAAGCCAACCATTCGCTGGGATGATGCTACCTAATCCGATACTCTTTAAGAAATAATTAATCGGGCCAAATGTTGAATCGAACATAAAGCGATACGCCATAGTTAAGACAACAATGGAGATGATATTAGGTAAGAAGAAAATAATCCTAAATACTTTTGTGCCCCATAATTTCTTCTGCATAATATAAGCAAAAAATATAGAAATCGGCAGCAAAACAAAGTTATTTGATAAGAATAATAATAAGGAATTAATAATAGAATTTCTTAAAGCGGGTTGTACTTTATCAGTTAAAGCATCCCATACCCACTTGAAATTATCAAAGCCGACGAATAATTCTTTACCGCTGAAATAATCTAATTTTTGGAGAGACATTATAATCGTGTCGACATTGACATATGCCCAAAACACAATAAATTGGATAAGTGGCCACGCCACCATAGCAATAATAAAGATAATCCTACTAATAGAAGGTTTTCTTTTCTTATGTAGTTCCAGTGTTAGTGTTTGGGTTGCCATAAATAAAATTTAGAATGGGATGACGAAATATCCGTCTCCTGGTTCGATATCTAGTTCTAATTTATGCTTCTTTAATTCCACGACTTTTTTGTCGTTTTTATTATAATAAAGGGCTTGGCTACCACCGGCGAATTCGATGACTACTTTATCATTTGCTTGTAAAGAGGGATCAGAGAAATTAACAATAAAGAACGCTTCTCTTCCTTCTTTATCAACAAAGCGACTGATTAAAGTGTTTTGTGTAGCAGAATATTTTTTAATCGCCTCAAAGGATGTGATGGGATTTTCTAATAATTCATATTGTTTAACAATAGTTCTCACATCGCTACCTTTTACTGGCATAGTTGCGTCCCAAGAGAATTCTAAGAATGCTTCATCGATATTTCTTAATTCACTATTAACTTTTTTCACATGATCATATATAGCAGTTCTTTTGCCATCGACAGTGATCATAGAAGGTGAACCTTTATCAAATTCTAAAGGTGTCCAATAGCAGAAATATTGAATAGAACGAGAACCATACGCTAATTGGGTGAGGACTTGATGTCTAATTTCTTGTTCATTAGGCACTCTAGTTGTTTCGTCATAGCTCATGGCTTGCACAAATGTATACATCGGAATACCAGCTTGTTTACATTTCTTCGCAACTAAATCCAAATTCCACAAGACGTCTTCACTTAATTTCTTATTGCCATATCCATCTTGCATCATCGTGTAATGGTCATAGGATAAGAAATCAGGTTTCACCACTTTAAGATATTGGTCGATATACTCTTCATAACTACTAACACCTAATTGTGAAGTGTTCGCATATGTAGGGAATAGATTTACATAGAATTCCTTGCCAGGAAATTCGCGTGAAAAATATTCTTTAATTCGACTTAAGCTTTCAAATTTTGAAGCGCTTGGTTCATCTTGGATAAGCCAACCTCTTAAAGCTTTCATGCTGTTATATTCTTTAGTCATGTTCCTTACTTCGCCTGGTTCTAATTCCATGACGAGAGGATCTAAAGACACATTAGAATCTCTAGCAAGATATTCAATGCCCGCTTTTTCTGCGTATTTTAAAGCATCAATTGTCGCGGTTTTATTATTTTGCTCATATAAACAATAAATGACGTTAATACCAGATTCCGCTACTTCATCATAAGCATCTTGCGTAATAAAGTTATCGTTACCTTTACCATTCCAGTTTCCTGGAGGAGGCGCTACCCACGCGCCTATCCTTATATTATTAGTAGAGGCTTTATTTGAATAATCTGGTTGTCCTTCTTTGAATTTATAATTCGCACCTGTGCTATTGCAACTCATAAGACACACTCCTCCAATAGCGGCAAAAATTATTTTGTTAAATCTCATTTGAAATTACCTGCTGCTTCTTGGAATTTAGACCAGTTATTTTTCACATAGTTATAACAAATATCATTTACTTGTTGAGCGGTATCTTGCTCTTGAATCATCTTGTTATAGGGTGTGCCATATCCTGGCCAGGAATTGGTGTTATTTTGATAGAACATAACATTGTTAGATGTCATGAATAAGTTTGTGGAATTAACCCAAATATCCGCGCATTGTTTGGTGAATTCACTAATACCTTCGATCTTAGAAGGATCGTATTTAACAGCTCTAAAACCACCTGAAGATTTTGTGAAAATAACAGCGGCATCTTCCGTGCAAATATATTTTAAGAATTCTTTAGCCATTTCTTTTTGTGCGGCTTTTCTAGGAATAACAATAAAGTCGCCACAAGCGTTATAGTTAACATCTTCTTGAATCGCACCATCGATCACAGGTGTTTGCATCAATTTCATTTTGAAGCCTTTAGGAAGAGATGATTTCATCTCGTTTTCTAACCAGCAGCCATTAGGCATCATCGCTGCTTCACCATTGACGAAAGCCATTTGCGCTTCCATAAATTTCTTACTTGCCGCACCAGGAATGGAATTCTTTGGTGAACCATCGAGATTATCAATAAGGTTTTGAAATGCTTCTAAAGCTTTATATCTACCTGTTTGTTTATAAACTTCAGGGTTTTCGAATTTCCAGAAAGTATTCCAACCTTCTTCGCCTTCAATTTGTGCCCACCATTGGAATGTTAAGAAATCCCAATAGCCACTCACACTACCGCTCCAAGCAAATGGAGAAATCATTCCGCCAGAATCATTCTTGATAGTTTCACATAAAGTCATTAATTCATTAACGGTTTTAGGAATTTCCCAACCGAATTGATTGAACATACCTTCGTTATAAACAATACCGCATGGTCCTGCTGACCAAGGCATTGCCCAATAATTATCGTTGACCTTGCCGAAAGTTTTTAAATTATCAACAACATAATCTTTAACGGTGACACCTTCTTTAACTTCATAAGAATAAACATCATCGATTGGTTCTAAATAGCCTTGCACTGCCCAAGGTTGCCAGTTAGTAGATAAGACCATGACTAAATCTGGTAAATTTCTACCTGTTTGTAATCTGGGAAGAATATTAGCGGTCATATTAGCATCACCATCAAGTTCGAGACGAATCTTGTTATCAGGATGTTTGGCATTAAAATCTGCTTCCCAATCTAAGAGGAATTGGCTACCGAATCCGCATTCCGCAAAAGCGACTTTTACAATTGTTGCGCCATCAGCGGTTTTACCCCTATTGGTATTACATGAAACTGCTGAAAACATAGTTAAGGCACTAACTAAAATAGGCAAAAAGAATTTTCTCATACTTTTTCTCCAAAAATATATTTTATACATTTTTATTATATTGCCATCAGTGGGTCGTATCAATATTTTTTTAATCGGATTAATTAAATCAAAAATGATGATTTTGTGTGGTGAAAATAAAATCCTACATAGTAGGATTTTTTACCAATTAATTGTTATGACTTCGTCTACCAAATCTAGAACTTCTTTTGATGGGTCTTCAAATTTATTGACTAATCTAATTAGCACATCATCAGGAACTTTATTAGGCCAAGATCTTTCACCATTGTATTTTTGTGATTTATCTAAAGAAGAGGGGAACAATACAAGAATTTTTTTATCGAATTCCGGAGTGGTTGATAAATATTTATAACGCACTTCATTGACATCATTTAATGCATCTAATATCACTGTGACATCATCATGTAATTTTGCATATTCATGAATTCTTTTTTCAAATAATTCCCAGACTTCTTTTTGTTTACTGCGATCTTGATAAACTCCACCAGTGAGTTCCATTCTTATCTCATCACTATCGAGAACGTAAACATGTTCATGTTCTTTTTGATATTTTCTTGCCCAAGTGCTTTTGCCTGCTGCCGGGACAGCGCTTAACATAATTAACGTTTTCATATCCTCTCCTTTAGTGATGAATTCTTAAAAACAATGATATTATAAATAAAAGATTTATTGTATTAATAATCATTTTTCCTCTTTCAAAAATTTAATTGCGAATTCTCCAAATCCATTCGCAAATATATTTTGATAATCGGAGAAAGAAACCTTATGTTTACCGATATATACGGTTTGAAATATCACACCGAATTCATTGGTTTTTAATTCGTTGTCAATGAAGCCATTTTTGAGATAAAAAGCCTCTCTTTTGCAGCGATATTCATAATCTCCATACTTTTTATCCACTTCTTCATAGCATAGTAATAAGACATAATCAGAATAGATGTTTTTTAGTTCTGACAAGATCTTGGAACCATAACCTTGACCACGTAATTCTGGAGAGACCGCTAAAAAGAAGATGTAGCAAATATCCTTATAAATAGTAATAGAGCTAAATCCAACAAAAAGATCATCATCATAAAATGCATATAGATGGTTATTAGGATTCTTAAATGAACGAAAATAATAATTCGCGGGTGGCCTTTCGTCAACAGGGAAAGCCGATAGATATAAAGGCTTAATATCTTTTTTGATATTTTTGTTATCTTTGTATTCTACAAAATTCATAAAACAATTATAAACTTACCCAAGAAATTGAAAAAGATATGATAAGATTAAAATGAGGAAATATGTATGAAAAATTTTAAACTCACAAACGGTAATGAAATACCAGCTTTAGCCTATGGTACATGGCTAATTAAAAATGAAAACGCTAAAAATTGTGTCTTGATGGCGTTAGAAGCAGGATACCGCCATATTGATACCGCGCAAGCATATGGAAATGAACAAGGTGTAGGAGAAGGAATTAGACAATCAGGTTTAAAAAGAGAAGATATCTATCTCACCACTAAAGTTCAAGCGGAACATAAGACTTATAAAAAAGCCAAAAAATCCATCGATGAATCACTAGAAAAACTCGGTTTAGATTATATTGATTTGATATTAATCCACTGCCCCCAACCATGGATTTTATTTAGAAGCAAAAGAAGATATTTCAAAGAAAATATCGAAGTGTGGAGAGCCTTGGAAGATGCTTATAAAGAAGGCAAAGTAAAAGCTATCGGTGTTTCCAATTTCTTAATTGATGACTTACAAAATATCATGGATAATTGCGAGATCAAACCGATGGTCAATCAAATCCTTTGCCATATAGGCAACACTCCGATGGATGTCATCAAATTCTGCCAAGAAAATAACATAATTGTCGAATCATATAGCCCTATCGCTCACGGTGCCGCTCTTAAGGATAAAGCCATCCAAGAAATGGCAAATAAATACAATGTTTCCGTCGCTCAATTATGCATTCAATACACTCTTCAATTAGACACTGTTTCTATTCCTAAAGCATCAAGCAAAGAACACATTGAAGACAATGCAAAATTAGACTTTGAAATCAGTGAAGAAGATATGATTGAATTAATCAAACTCAATGAGATTGATTATGGCAAAGATGCTTTCTGGCCAGTCTTCAAAAAGAAAGCGAGAGTCCAGTCCTAAATTTTTAAATCAAGAAATTAAAAATAGAGAGATTATATCTCTCTTTTCTTTTGTTTACGAAATTAGTAATTTTGTTTACTAATTTTCCATACACGCTCCTATATACATAGGCATATAATAAACCCAAATTTTTTAAAAATGTAGGAGGCATCATATGAATCTCATCAAAATCAAAAAAATCGTTCTCGCCACTGGAATTACCCTCGGTGGAGGATCTGTTATATTTGCCGCAACCGCTGGTTTAAATGCCGCTGCTTTTAATCCTGCCAAAGCGGATACTTACACATTAACTTTAAATGCTGACAATGCTCCTGCACAATTAACTAACGATTATCAAAACTCCTTTGATTCATGCATTACCACTACATCTGGATTTGATATCGCGACAACTTTTGTTTTAGCTAAAGCCAAAAGCGGTTCCTATGTGGAACTTGCTAGTAGAGGCATCATCTATAATACCGAAGCCGTCCATGGTTTAACCGGTATTACCGTTAATGGTACTGGTAGTCTTTCTATTAAAACTGCTTATAGTGATTTTACTAATGCCGGCGCTTACTATAACGAAGCCAAACCTATCACATTAGGTAGCAAATATACTTTAGATGGTGTTAATTTCTTCCAACTTATCGCCGGAGATAATGGCGCAGTTATTAATAGCGTTACTTTAGAATTTACCTGTGAAGAACCTGACTTAGTCATTTCTCAATTATATGGAACATGGACCGGGCAAGATGGTAATGGCAATAGATACAAATTAGATCTTGGTTCTTCTTGCCAATTACAATCTCTTAAAAAGATTCCTGCTCTTTCATTAAATAATGGCACCGTTTCATTAAATAGCACTGCATTAACCATAGAATTCTCTGAT
The DNA here is from genome assembly GCA_016280685.1 of Caryophanales bacterium. The sequence goes on along the minus strand of JAEEHE010000009.1, from coordinate 9,687 downwards.
TTAACTCTCAATTTAACAGTGGCAAGTGATAATCAATCTTTAACTTTCGCTAGCAGCACCGGTACCAAAGCTAGTGAATTCACTAATGTTAATTTCAATAGAGTTTATAAAGTTGAAGATTTCGAATCTTATAGCGCAGCTGGCCAAGGTTGGAGTTCCGCGAATGGAGCCAGTTCTCAATATACTGCTTCTGGTGCAAGAGCCCACTACTACGCTGACTATTATGGAACACAACCAGTGGCTTCTCCCATCGGTGGATCCGGTTGGTCTATGATGGGTAGTGCTGACTATATGCAATATACTGCTACTGGTGGAAGAAATGGTTCTAAAGCCATCGCCTTCAAAGGTAACAGTGCGAACTGTAGATATTTCCAAATGAACGCCTTCTATGGCGTGAAAGAAATCATCGGTAAAGGTGCTTATATGTCCTTCTGGGCCAAAGGTTCTTATTCCAATGCGGACCTCAGCACCCAAAATGCTGCCGAAGATGTCAAAGTCAAATTAACCGCATATTATAATTCCAAAGTTACATCTTCCAACCAAGGTGTGGGCACACAACAAGAATTCACAATTCCTGCTTACAGTGGCTGGGCTGAATATAAGATGCAATTAGATTCTTCTAAAGAATATTATTCCTTCCGTTTAACATGTTCTAAAGGTGGAGCATATACCCTTATCGATGATGTTGCTATCTACACAGTTTCACCATATGACACCGCTGAATTACCAAGCGATGCTTACTATGTAAGAACCACTATTTCATCAGGTTTTGTTAGTAAAGAAGCATCTATTGTTCTAGGGTTCTCATCAACAGGACAAGCCGGTGTTCAAGTTGCTGGCACCAAAATTATGTGTGACTCAGTTTTGTTTGATGAAGTAACTGGAAACTTTGAAATTGACTTCGGAGATAAAGAGATTCAATATTCACCCACTATCACTTTCACTATGGGGAAAATTACCGGCACCTACAACAAGCAGCAAAATAAATTAACAAATGTAAATGGTTCAGGCAGTGTCAAACAATATGTTTCCTCTAACTTAACAATGGGTTTAAGAGAGAGTGATTCCTATCACAATTTCAATGACACAACTGCTAACTTACAAGCGAAATATACAAGAAGATATAGAAGTGGAAATAACTGGATTGTTGATACTGGCAACGCCAATAGAATTATCGCTAATGGAGTTGAAAGTGTTGGTGGCAACTCCGCTAAATTAAAAGCCTTCACATCAGACGGCACCGCTATTTGTTTAACTAATGATAAAGCCATCACCGCATCCACAATTGGTTTCTGGGCTTACAACCCCAATTCTGCAAATGCAGTTGTTCGTGCTTGGGTTTATAGAAGTCAAGGATTCGAAGGCGACAATGAAATCATTAATGGTGGATTCACAATCCCGGCAGGCCAATGGATGTTCTGCGTTGTCGGTTTCAACTCTGGCACAATTTATAACTTCCAATTAGCGACGTTCTCCAAACTCCCATTACCATTATCATTTGATAATGTGATGTTCACTGCATAATCAAAACAACAAAGGCCCATTATGGGTCTTTTTGTTATAATGTTCACATGAAAAGAAAAAGTGTTTATATTTCATCTATTTTAATAACATCAACACTACTGATTGGGATGGCTTTTTTTCATAAACCTTTAAGCTTAGTTAAATCAGATGATGTTCCCTATAGTTTGTTATTAAACAATAATCAAAAAATCACTACCTCTTCCACTTCATCCGATGAAGAAATAGAAGGTAATGTTTTTACCACAAAGAACAATCCCATCAAGGTGAGAGGATATAATATCAAGAACAATTTATCAGGATGGCAAACACTACTACCGGGTGGATATATCTATAATCCAGTAAATAGCAAAATTAGTGGTATTAAATCTATCAAATTCAGTGCAAATACTAGTGTTTCACTGGAGATTCACTATGGATATTCATTAAATAATCAGCAAATTTTCTATTCTTTTGCAGATACATTAGAAAACAATGTGGAATATCTATTTACCGATAAATCACCATCTTATTTCTATATCAAAAACAATAATGATGTAGAGGTTTCTATTAATTCATTAAGCATTGGCTATTCTTGTGAAGAAGAAGCCTATCCCTATAACAATCTTAAAGTATTGATGATTGGTAACTCCTTCGCGGATGATACAGTTTATTATTCCGCAAGAGTGGCGAATGGTTTTGGCATCAATTTAGAAATCTACGATGCTTATATCGCTGGTTGCACAATCGATACCCACTACTCCAATCTCCAAAGTGAAGCGACATCCTATTCCATGCGTTCTATGAACGGAGAGACTTGGTCATATCAAAACGAAAAATCATTAACGGATATTATCAATTATAAAGATTGGGATATCATTACCTTCCAACAGGCATCCGGCTCTATTGGTAGAAGTGATTCTTATACAAATTTAACTAACCTAGTTAATGGAGTCAGAAGTATCGTCGGTAACCATCCCAAATTCTATTGGTATCAAACTTGGGCTTATGATTCCGATTATTCTGACTATTATGATTATTTCTCTTATTTCAATAATGACCAGATGGCGATGTTTAACGCGATTATCGATTGCTATAATACAAAAGTTAAACCATTAAATCTTTTTGAGAAAACCATCTCCGCAGGAACGGCTGTACAAAACTTAAGAACATCTTATATGGGTGATACTTTTACTAGAGATGGTAAACATATGTCCAGTGTCCATGGCCGCTACTTATTAGCGAATAATTTCATCTCTAACATCTTTGAAATCGATTTAGATATCAGTAATAATTCCTATCTTCCTTTGGATGTTAATCCCTCTTATATGACTGTTGTTAAAGAAGCGGTGAAAAATGCGAGATTACATCCATTAGAAATCACTAATAGTAAATATAAAGATTGGGAATTAGGGCTATATGATTTAACTAATTACACAGAAATAGATGCCGAATTAGTGGGTTGTTCTTTCTATAACTCCACAGATGCTAATGATTACAATAAGAGAATTTGTAATACTTCTGGGGCATCTAATAAATATGTCACCACGAAGAGATTCACTCCTTCTACATTACCTATTGGTTCCTTAGTGTTCTGCAAAGAACCATTTGGTTATCGTCCGGAAGCTTGGGTAAATGATGCTGTGCAAAGCACAAGACCTGATGAAAGATATGATAATGTCTTAGAGATTACTTCTAATTTCTGGCAAGGCTATCAATATCGTGCCTTTAATATCTTTAAATGTGGAAAGGCTACTTTATCAGGTGAATATATCAACGAACAATATGATGAGATATTCGATGGCTTTCACATCTATGTCCCTAATGCATCATTAGGCACAATCAAAGTTAAGGGACAAAATGATTACTATAATAGTGATAAGACATTATTTAATAATAATGGATTAAATATCGATAATTATCATAGATTACATTTAGATCCCATTATCGGATTCTATAAATGTGATAGTTATTACTATTTCATGAATAGCCATGTCGATGATACCGCTAAGAGATTTGTCTGCACTAGACCCTTCTATAGTGCGAATAATGATTTACCAGAAAACACAGTGTTAATTGTTGATTCCGGCTATCGTTGGAGAAGTGATTGTTGGAAAGAAAAAGCGACATATTCACCGAGGCCGGATAATGTCACTACAAACTTTACAATTCTAGATTCTAATTTCTTAGGTAATTTCCGAGTTAGAACATTTAATATATCCACTACTTCTTCCGCATATGTTTATCAAAACTTCATCGAAAGAATGAATCATTTTAGAATCTATCTTCCCAATTAAAGAAAAAGGCCTTATTTAAGATTAAGGCCCTTATTTTCTTTTAATGTTTCTTTAGCGATTTCCACGAGTGTGGGAAGTTCTTTTTCATCCACCGGTGGATCACCGGCTTCATTATAGGTATGACCAGATGGTCTAAATGAGGAAACGTCGATTTTATCTCCTAAGAAATAAAACGCTAATAAGTAGCCAGTTAATGTTCTTCCTCTTTCATTAAGATGGAAGCCATCTCTATTGAGTTCATCACCGAAAACTTTTCTCGCATTTTTAATCGCTTCACCAGAAGGAATAATATAAGGAATATTCACTCTCTTCGCCGCTTCTAAATAAGCGTTTCTCACGTCTTTAGTCATCGCTTCTTGATCGAGAGGATTTTGTCCATATTTATAGTGTTGATAATATTTACCATAGCTCCATGTTTGATGGATGACAAATTTTGCATCGCTATATTTTCTCACTTCTTCCATGAGTTCGATGAGATATGGAAAATAAGTATCGACATTCCAAGAATCTTGACTGACTTGTTGGAATGTAATGTAGTCGTATTTAACGAATTTTAATCCGTAGAAGATATCGACCCATGTAACGATTTTTTCTCCACCATTTTCCATGAAGAAATATTCTTTATCACCAGTTCTGATATTTTTTAGATGTCTACTTATAGGGCATCCACCGATATAAAGAACATAGATATTTAAATCTTCATGCGCGGCCTCCGCAATTTTATGGACATAGGTTGAAACATCTTCTGCGAAAGAATTTCCAATACAAAGTATATTCATAATTAAGCGAGTTCCTTTTCCACCGCTTTAATCAAAGTGGCATATTGTTTATCGTTATCACTATTACTCTTACCACATATAGAGGTATAGATCTTTAATTTAGGTTCGGTTCCGGAAGGACGGGCAATAACTATTGAACCATCGGTTAAATACATCTTCACCACGTTAGATTTCGGAAGACCATTAATGCCTTTAGAATAATCTAATAATTTCTCTATAGAAACGCCATTGAGTTCCTTAATATCATTTCTAAAATGTTCCATGACATTATTCATCTTGGTGAATCCTGATGAACCGGGGAATTCAAAGGATTTGAGATAATTGCTGTAATAACCATATTGTTTATATAATTCATCAAGTTTATCTAATAGAGAGATACCTAATGTCTTATAATAAGCGAACATCTCCACGATCATAAAGACACCGTCAACTGCATCTTTATCTCTCACATAAGAACCGGTTAAATAACCATAGCTCTCTTCAAAACCTAAGATATAAGATTCTTCCGAGTGTTTATCTTCTAATAATTTAATTTGCTCTCCGATATATTTAAATCCTGTTAAAACATCCACGACTTTCACACCATAATGTTCTGCGACTTTACCCGCCATATCGGAGGTGACGATAGTTTTGACAAAGACGGGATCTTTGGGCATCATATGATTTTTATTTCTCATCATACAAATGTAATCGAGTAATAAGATACCGGTTTGATTGCCACTTAATAAGACGTGTTCACCATCTTTATTCTTTACTGCAATACCAACACGATCACAATCCGGGTCAGTAGCAATTAATAAATCCGCATCGTTCTTCTTCGCATATTCAATTCCTAATGCCATCGCTTCTTTAATCTCTGGATTAGGATATGGGCAAGTGGGAAAATGGCCATCAGGTTGTTCTTGTTCTTTAACAACAATGACATTTTTATAACCACTCTCTCTTAAAATGCGAGTAACAGGCTTTAATCCTGTGCCATTTAAGGGCGAATAAACGATTTTTACGTCTTTATTGATTTCTTGTTCGCCTAAGACGCTTTCTTTCTTTACGCGCTCGATAAAGGCGGTATAAATGTCATCGGAAATATAAGAGGCGATTCCTTTTTCCATCGCTTCCTCAAAATCCATATATTTAATATCTTTAAAGATATCTAAATGGTTAATTTCTTCTAAGGTCTCATCCGCCACTTCGTTAGCGATTTGACAACCATTATTATCGTAAGCTTTATAACCATTATATTTACTGGGATTATGAGAAGCGGTCACCATAATACCACTGGAACAATTTAGTTCTCTCACCGCGTAAGATAATAAGGGTGTGGGCATTAATTCTTTATAAATAAAGACTCTAATTCCATTAGCGGCAAAAACACCGGCTGACGCTTTAGCAAATAAGGTGGAATTAATTCTGGAATCAAAACTAATCGCAATACTTGGATTTTTAAAATGATGATTAATATAATTAGCTAAACCTTGACTGGCTTTTCTCACGGTATAAATATTCATTCTATTAGTGCCCGCGCCAAGTTCGCCTCTTAATCCACCAGTGCCGAAAGCTAAATCTCTATAGAAAGCATCTTCGATTAGTTTTTCGTTACCTTGCATCTTGAGAAGTTGTTCTTTTACTTCTTGATCATCCGCTAAAGATAACCACCTATTAAATTCTTCGAGATATTTTTCCATAACATCCCCCTTATTATTTGTTAATAAATTGTTCAATGTCTTTAAAAGTATTCGCTAAGAAAAGACATTGTTCATCTAAATTTGAAGTAATTAAGTTGCCATCATCAAAACCGATGACATTAAATCCTGCCGCTCTTGCAGCGACCACACCAGAAGCACTATCTTCGATAATTAAAGCTTCTCTATTATCTTTTACACCTAATGCTTCCGCTAATTGTTTATAAACCCAAGGATGTGGTTTGGCGATTAATTCACTGACATGAACATACTCACCTTTCTTCGGTAAAGATCCTCCTGTCACAATCGCATCATAAACATCTAGTGGTTCACCGATTCCCATATGCCTAAAAGCGGCGACAATCTCCGGAATAGATTTATAATCTAAACCCGATGTTGCTAATCCTACTTTAATACCTTTTTCTTTCAAGAAAAGTAAGAATTCTTTTAATCCCGGTCTCGGTTTAAAGGCTTCGCTATTACCACGACCTTCACTAATTTCTTTTAATTCAAAATCTGTAATCTCGTTATAGACCACTAAAGCTTCTTCAATAGATTCTTGAAAGTGATATTTCTTCTTACAGTATTTCAAATGTTCCGGTGTGGAATAACCACACACGAACGGCTCATCCTCTTTGGTGAACTTAAAGGAATTATCTTTCAATAATTTCTTCATCGTACACTCAATGAGATACATCCAAAATTGTTCACTTCTCACGGTTGTCCCATCTAAATCCATCAAAATATTCTTGATTTGCGTGTTTTTTTCCGGTTTTTTAATGGGATATATTGTCGTGACACCAAATTGAGATATCTCCGCAAAAAGAGTGTTGTCTCTTTCGACAAACTTAATGCCGTTCGCGTGATATTGTTTCATGTTAATTATTTTCTAATGTTCTTATACATTGGACCATAAGCCGCACAGGCTCTATAGTCTTGACCTTCTTTATCCATACCAAAGGCATTCCAGGCAGCAGGACGATAAATCTTATCTTCATCGACGTTATGCATACACACAGGAATTCTTAAGATGGAGGCTAAGGTAATTAAGTCAGCACCGACGTGACCATAGCTAATCGCACCATGGTTAGCACCCCAGTTATTCATCACATCATATGCGGATTTGAATGGAGCCTTGTCACATACTCTTGGAGTGAACCATGTGCATGGCCATGTATAGTCAGTTCTCTTCCATAATTTATCAGTGACTTCATCTGGTAAATGGACAGTCCAACCTTCAACGATTTGTAAGACTGGTCCTAAACCTTTGATGATATTTAATCTGATCATTGTCGCAGGCATTTCTGCTCTGGTGACAAATCTGGATGAATATCCACCACCACGGAAGTAACCTAAGTCAGCATATGGCCAAGTAGTATTCGCCATCATGGTTTCGATATCCTCTTTAGTGACATCCCACCATTGTTTCATAACTGGTTTGCCTTTTTTATCTTTCACTTCGCCACAAGCATCAACACAGCAAGCACCGGAGTTGATTAAGTGGATAAAGCCATCAGCTTCTTTAGCGTGACCTTCAATTTCATAACCAGTTACACGTTTAACTGCACTACCAGACCAATAAGTTCTCACATCAGCGAACATTTGGGCTCTACCAGTTAAGAGTTTTAAGAAGAGCATGCTGGTCGCATTAAGGGTGTCATTTTCTGTACCTAAAACGTATGGTTCTCTCGCACCATTCCAGTCGAATGAAGAGTTAAGAATACTTTCGGGGAAGTCGCAGTTTGGATAGAAGTCAGTCCATTGTCTTTGGCCTTGGAAGCCACCGACAATAGCATTATGACCGACCATTTCTTCTTCCCAACCTTTAAGTTTCTTATTGCCATTGAATAAGTCTTTAATAATACAAGCCATTTTGACTGTGAATTCCCAGTCTTTGGCTTTTTGTTTGGGAGTTTTTTGCATTTCTTTGGGATTCTTATCGAAATCTGGACGGCAATATTTCTTGACCCATTCAAGGGCTTTTTCATATTCTTCTAAGTCATAAATGCCTTGATCCATACGACGAATAATTTCAACTTCATCGACAGATTCCACTCTCATGCCTAAATATTCTTCAAAGAAGTTAGGATCGATAATTGAACCACCAATACCCATGGTGACAGAACCGATTTGTAAATAGGATTTGCCTCTCATTGTGGCAGCAGCAACTGCAGCTCTTGCAAATCTTAAAATCTTTTCTTGAACATCATCAGGAATATTTTTGTCATCTGCATCTTGGACTTCATGACCATAGATACCAAATGCTGGTAAACCTTTTTGTGCATGGGTAGCTAAAACACTAGCGAGATAAACTGCACCAGGTCTTTCGGTACCATTGAATCCCCAGACCGCTTTGATGGTCATCGGATCCATATCCATGGTTTCCGCACCATAGCACCAACAAGGTGTCACTGTTAAGGTGATATCAACACCTTCTTTTTTAAATTTATCAGCGCAAGCCGCTGCTTCTGCCACTCTACCGATTGTGGTATCAGCAATTACGACTTTGACGGGTTCGCCATTCGAATAACGAATATTCTTTTCTAATAATTTTTTGGCAGATTTTGCCATTTCCATTGTTTGGGCTTCTAAGGATTCTCTAACTTTAATTTTTCCTCTTCTGCCATCGATTGTTGGTCTAATACCGATAACTGGGTAATCACCAATAAGTCTACTTTTTGCCATAATTACTCCTTATTAATATAAAAAACCGCTTAAAAAGCGGTTAGTTAAACTATTTTTCAAAGTTTGCGTCTTGAGCACCAGTGCCTGTGCCGACGTAGAATACGTTATTATAAACACCAACTTTGGTAGTTTCGGAAACGTATTGAGAAGCTGCTTTATCAAAGAAAGCATTCGCGGTTTTGGAAGAATCGAAATAGTAAGCATTGATTGTGGAAACTTCTTTTGTAAGATCACCTTTTGTGCCGGTTAAGTAATATTCAAATCCTTCGAAATCTTGGAATGTGACACTTGTCTGTTTGAATTCTTCTGCGGTTTTGATGACAACGACATAGCCATTCTTTTCTAGAACTTTTCTAGTATCTTCTGGTTTGACTTTGCCAGTACCGCAAGCGCCCAATAATAAAACGGTGCTGAGGGCTAAGACACCAACTTTTAAACTTTTCATAATTTAAAATCTCCTACTTGGATAGTATATAATTATTTGTTATAAAAAACAAAACTAATCCAACTAAAGTTGGAAAAGTTTTAACTCCTATAATAATCATCTAAAAAGAAAAGAATTAACAGATAAAACGAGTTTTCAAACAAAGAAAAAAGCCGCATTTTATGTAAAATATGCGACTATTACAGGAAATTTTGGTGTTTTGATATATAGAAAATCGGAAAAATGAGCAAAAAAAATGTGGCATTCCTCATTGCCACAAGCCGGTAGATCATTTCAACAATGACTACAAGCTAAGTTCTTTT
>JAEEHE010000065.1 GCA_016280685.1 Caryophanales bacterium | reverse complement strand
CGATTAAGGTTTTAATTCTCTCGGTCATTTGAAAATCACAACAGTAGCGCCACCGCCACATTCATTTCCCTCTCCAGCGCGATATTTAATATCTTTTTGGGTATCTAAATATTCTCTAACCATCTTCCTTAAAGCGCCGCTACCAAAGCCATGGATAATCCTCACTTGGGTAAAGTGCTTTAAGCGGCAGTTATCGATATATTTAATTAATTCATTTTTTGCTTCATCAACATGTAAGCCAATGATATTGAGCTCTAATCCAACATTAATACCTAAAGATAAATCAATAGGATTTTTCTTCTGCTTAACTGTGGATTCTTTCGGAGCGTTAATCTTATGTAATTTATCTTTGCTAGAAGTAAAAGATAATCCTGAATCGGTGTTAATAGAGACCTTATTACCATTGATTTTCATTACCCTACCGGAAATATTAAGCGCAGGAATTTCTACATAGTCATTAACATTAATTTCTTCGTTATAAGAAACGATATCGGTAGAGTCTTCTAAATCTTGTAATTTCTTCTTTAATTCGATGACTTCATGAAGTTTAGTCCCATCTTTTGATAAAGCGGAAATAATATCATTGACATCCTGTTTCGCTTTATCGATAATCTGCTGTTTCTCTTCTTGGACATCTTCTAATAATTTGCTACGTTTTTCTTTTAAAACTTTCTCGTCACTAGAGAGACGCTTTTCTAAATCGTTAAGAGTTCTTTCTTTCTTACGCAGTTCTTCTTCTAACTTATTCGCATTATCTAATTTCTTTTGCAAAATGGATATTAACTTGCTGCCTTCATCGACTTGGTTTTTCTTAATAAAATCCTTAGCATCTGCAACAATATCCTCGGAAATTCCATATCTATTCGCCACATCTAAAGCATAACTCATGCCCGGTGCGCCTTGTCTAAAAATATAGGTTGGAGATAATTTATCCTCATCAAAAATCATCGAAGAGTTATCGATATTATCGCTTAAGAAAGCATATTCTTTTAACGCGGAGAAGTGACTGGAAATCATCGCGAAACATTTCTTATGTTCTAGATATTTCACTATCGCTAAAGCTAAGGCTTCACCTTCTTTAGGATCGGTGCCAGTACCTAATTCATCGATGAGCACTAGATCCTTGCCACCGACTTTCTGACTGATTTCTCCAATCTGATTCATATGTGCGGAGAAGGTTGATAAATTATCGCTTAAAGACTGATTATCACCGATATCAATATAAATATTTTTAAAATAACCAAGGGTAGCTTTTTCCGCGGGAACTGCTAACCCACATTGATTCATTAACACCAATAGACCAACCGTCTTTAAACTGACAGTTTTACCACCGGCGTTAGGACCAGAAATAATGATGATTCTTTTATCATTAGTTAAGCGATAAGTATTACTTACAACTTTTCTTTGGTCAATCAATGGATGTCTCGCTTTAATAAGTTCCACGACTTGTTCATCTTTAATTTCTGCGATATTCGCATCGATGGAATTCGCGTATAAACTTTTCGCGATGAGGAAATCGAGCTCCGCGATAATCGCATTATTGTGGATGATCTCTTTTTCTTGTAATAACACTAAAGCGGTTAATCCTTTAAGGATTTTTCTAATCTCTTCATTCTCTTCCACTTTTAAAGAAGTCATCTGGTTGTTGATTTGTACGATTTCCATCGGCTCAATAAATGTCGTTGCTCCAGAATCACTAACATCATAGATAATGCCGAGAACTTTGCTCTTCTCACTAGTTTTCACTGGCAAAACGACATGACCATCTCTAATGGTAGCGTTATCATCATTTAAATATTTGGCATAAGTAAATGATAAAGAGGCGATCTTTTGTTGTAATGAGTTTTCTAAACGGCGTAATTTACTTCTTATTTCTTTTAATTCCGGTGTGGCGTTATCACTAATGGTTAAAGATGAAGTAATCACACGGTGGATTTCTTTTTCTAAAGAAGATAAATCTTGGAAAGTAGAAATCTTACTATTTAAACGAGGATAGGAAACATCAATTTTATGAAAGAATTTTAAGATCGCTTGGCTAGTTAAAACATCATCCGCAATAAGATTTAAATCACGAGGAGTCAATAATCCGGTCTTCTTTGCTAAACCGATGAGATATAAAGCATTCGCACTAGTAGTTATCGGCATCACACCAAAACGATTAGTGACACTGATCATCTCATTTAAATCTAGCAATTCATTTTTGATATCATTGATATTAGAAAACATCTGAAGATTATTAATCTTCTCTCTTCCGAGTTCAGTCTTACTATATTCAATTAATAATTCTTGAATCTTATGAAATTCAAAGGTCGTATAGATGTTTTGCATAAGTAAATCATATCATAGGTGTGCCAAAGTTTTTATAAAAAACAATCTTTATAAAGATTAATCACTATAATTTATGCTAAAATAATCAAGATGAAACAAAGTGTCACGATTACTACTACCAAAGAGAAATTAGAAGAGATGCGTAATTATTACGCAGACTTTATCGTCGATAATAAAGGTGAATATATCTTTTTCCAAGCCGATAAGAATCATATCATCATCACTGCTTACGATTCTAAAAAAGCCAATAAGAAAGTAACTTTTAATGGTGAAGACGCCCTATTAGAAGCGCAGATTTGGGATCCTAATATCACCGTCAAAGAAACTAAAGAAAAAGTTAAAGAACAATGGTTATTCTTCGATGACCAAATTGGAAGCGATGAAGTCGGTGTCGGAGATTTCTTAGGCCCGATGATTGTCGTTGCGGCCTATGTCTCTCATAACGACATTAAACGCCTTATGGAATTAGGAATTCACGATTCTAAAAAGATGAGTGATAAACAGATTTTAGAAATCGGTCCCACTTTAGCGAAAGAATTTAAATTCTCAAGATTAACTCTTAACAACAAAAAATATAATGAGATGCTCACCAAAGGTGAAAACCTCAATTCTATGAAAGCCAAGATGCATAATCGCGCTTTGCTTAATATGCATAAAGAACATCCTCATGTCTTAAATATATTCGTCGACCAATTTGTTAATGAAGATACTTATTACAAATATCTCAATGATGAAAAAGAAGAGCAAGTTAAAGACATTGTCTTTAGAACCAAAGGTGAATCCTACTTCCCCTCTGTCGCTCTCGCCAGCGTTATCGCTCGTTATGCCTATTTATTAGAGATGGAAAAATTATCAGAAAAATACGGTATGGAATTCCCCTTCGGTGCTTCTAATAAAGTCACGGAATTCGCTAAGAAATTTATTAAAAAATACGGCGAAAAAGAATTCGAAAATATCGCAAAGAAAAACTTCGCTAATTATCGCGAAGTCTTAGAATCATTATTGTAATTTATCAATAATATCTTGGAAATAATCAGGGAGTTTGGTTTCAAACTCCATTTCTTTTTTACTTCTCGGGTGAATAAGTTTTAATTTTACCGCTGTCAATAATTGGCCACCACTATAGAGCTTTTTATAGCTTCTTCCCCCATATAATGGATCGCCTTCAACAGGATAACCAATATAAGAAAGATGGACTCTAATCTGATGAGTTCTTCCTGTCACCAAATGGCATTGAATTAAAGTGTTATCACTATATCTTTTGATTACATCAAAATTAGTAATGGCTTCTTTAGAATTATTACGGGTGACCGCCATCTTTTGACGGTTATGGCTATCGCGACCAATCGGCATATTAATCGTTCCGTGATTCTCTTTGATGACGCCTCTTACTAAAGCGATATAGGTACGGCTCATTTGATGGGTTTTTAATTGCTCCGCTAAAAAGTTGTGAGCGACATCGTTTTTTGCTACGCAAATTAAGCCAGATGTATCTTTATCGATACGATGAACAATACCAGGTCTAATCACACCATTAATGCCACTTAAATCATGACAGTGATGTAAAATAGCGTTCACTAAAGTATGTTCCCAATGGCCATTAGAAGGATGAACCACCATCCCTTGTGGTTTATCGATAATTAAGATATCTTCATCTTCATAAATGATGTTTAAAGGAATATCTTCACTAGCGACATCAAGAGGCTTATCTTCTGGGATATCAATGGTAATTTCATCACCCACATTAACCTTAAGTGATGCTTTAGCGACTTTCCCGTTCACAAAGCAATTTCCCTCATCTATTAATTTAGAAACATAGGAACGGGATTTATCATTTAGAAAAGCGACTAGAGCTTTATCTAATCGCATATTATTTTGAGATTCATTGATAATGAACTTTTTCATTAATCCTCTTTGATTTCCGCCTTATTTTCTTCCGCTTTTAAGGTTTCTTCTTTCTTTTCTTCCTCTAAGCGAGCTTGTTCTTCTTTAGAGAGGACTTTGCCTTGAGAGTTTTTAACCTCTTCTTTTCTTCTCTTTCTAAAGTCTTTAATCTCGTCGACAATAAGATAAACGATGAGGATAATCGTGCCGACAACAACGCAGCTATCCGCGATATTGAAGACAAATCTCCAGATGTCGTAATTGAAATAGAAATCAATCCAGTCAACAACACCATTGAATTCATAACCTAAGAAAGCGGGTGTATAGAATAATCTATCAATTAAATTACCTAAAGCACCAACGGCCATAAGCATTAAGCAAGCTTTAGTTAAAGCGTTAATCTTTTTAAATTTCCAAATATAGAAACCTAAAATTAAACCTAAACCGATAAAGGCAACGATACAGTAGACAATACGGTTGACTAATGGTTGATCAAAACCTAAACCCATCGCTGCGTGAGTGTTTACTACGTAACTAATTCTTAAAAAGCCAGGAATTAACACGACTGGGTCAGCATCTGGGGTTTTAAAATGATTGACGATGACTAATTTAGTCACTAAGTCGATGACAAAGAAAAGCACTCCTAACCAAATATAGGAAAAGAAGAACCATTTCAACCATTTGACTATTTTGTTTCCGATTGATTCATTATTCATGTAAATCACCTACGACTTTCTGACAGCGTCTGCATAAATAAGTGCCATCTTCTTGTTTAATCGCATCATCTTCATAATTCCAGCATCTCTCACAGAAATGTCCAGAATGATGGAAGACATTTGCTTTGCACACTAAGGATGGGGTGACATCTAAATTATCTTTTAATGCCACTTCGCTCACTAATAAGGCATTCGCTAAGCCTTTTAATCCGATTTCTTCTATTAAAGAAGAATATTGCTCTTTATTATCGATAATCTCTAATTCGACTTTCGCTTCTTGGCTAGAACCGATAATCTTATTATTTCTCGCTTCTTCTAAGGTCTTTAAGACATCGCTTCTTAAAGTCTTGAACATTTCATATTCTTTATCGAGTTGTTCTTCTTTCTTGCCTAAATCTTTGTGTTTTGGATAATTCAAGAATTGAACATTCTTTTCCCTCTTGCCTGGCAAGTTATTATTTAATTCATCCATTGTAAATGGAAGAATTGGATTTAATAATCTTAACAATGTTTCTCCAATACGATATAAAGCTGTTTGCACTTGTAATCTTCTCTTGCTCTCTTTGGCTTCACAATAGAGGACATCTTTATTGATATCGAGATAGAAAGAAGATAAGTCCGCGGACATATAAGTCATTATTGCACTGATTGCGCTACTAAAATCATATTTATCAAAGCTTTCAATGACGAGGTTAGTGAGTTCATCTAATTTATTTAATATGAATAAATCGACTTTTTCAAAACTGGTCGCTGATTTTTGTGGATCAAAGTCAGCGATAGCCCAAGAGATAAATTTAAGGGTGTTTCTAATCTTACGATATTGATCAGCGATTTGTTTGATGAGGTTATCACCGATTCTCACATCTTGTTGATAATCGACACTGGCGACCCAAAGTCTTAAGATATCCGCACCGTAGACATTAGCAATCTTGATCGGATCAACACCATTGCCTTTGGATTTATGCATTTGTTCACCATGTTCATCTAAAACCCAACCATGGCTCACAACGGTATTCCAAGGAGCTTTGCCTTCAGTGGCAACACTTAAAATTAAGGAAGCGTTAAACCAACCACGATATTGGTCACTGCCTTCTAAATATAAATCGCTGGGATATTTGATGCCTCTTTCTTGCAAGACACCAGACCAGGAAGAACCACTATCGAACCAGACATCCATGATGTCGTTTTCTTTAGTGAATTCACCATTAGGTGAATGAGGGTTCTTATATCCTTCCGGTAATAATTCTTTCGCGGTCTTTTCATACCAGATATTGCTACCATATTCTCTAAACAAATTAGCGACATGTTTAAAGATTTTTTCATCGATAATCGGTGTATCATCTTCCGCATAGAAAATAGGAATTGGAACACCCCACGCTCTTTGACGGGAAATACACCAGTCCGCACGGTCTTTAATCATGTTGACCATTCTAGTTTCACCCCAAGCAGGATACCATTTGGTCTCATGAATAATCTGTAAGGTTTCTTCTCTAATTGGTTCAATGGAGCAGAACCATTGATTGGTGGCTCTAAAGATTAATGGTTTACCAGTTCTCCAGTCATGTGGGTAAGAGTGAACGAATGTGGAGTGTTTCAATAAAGCACCATTATTGGTGATAATTTCTAAGACGGCATCATTAGCCTTTTCATAGAAAAGACCTTCGATTCCTTCACCGGTTCCAGGCATCATATAGCCATGTTCATCAACTGGGCAATAAGGTTCTAATCCTCTTCCGGGATATTTCAAACAGACTTGATAGTCCTCTACACCATGTCCTGGGGCGGTATGAACTAAACCAGTACCGGCATCATTAGTGACATGAGTGCCGACAATCACTAAAGAATCACGGTCATAGAATGGGTGTTTACAAATAACGAATTCTAAATCGCTACCTTTAATAGTTTTTAAAAGTTTAATTTCCCCTAAATCTAATTCTTGTGTTAATTTTTCCGCGAATTCTTGGAGGAAAACTAGTTTTCCTTTATTCGTATCATATTCCCCGTAAACAAAGTCAGGATGAGCGGAAATCGCTAAGTTAGCAGGTAATGTCCAAGGAGTCGTTGTCCAGATGACTAAACGAGCGTCATTATCAACAACACCTTTACCATCTCTTACCGGGAATGCCACATAGATAGAATGGCTAGTGACATCTTTATATTCGATTTCAGCTTCCGCTAAAGCGGATTCACTACTCGGTGACCAATAAACCGGTTTTAAACCTTTGTAAATGAGACCTCTTAAAGCCATCTTGGCGAAGATCTCGATTTGATGAGCTTCGTATTCTTTTTTAAGAGTGATATATGGATTATCAAAATCACCAACTAAGCCGAGTCTTCTAATTTGCTCTTTTTGTCTCGCCACTTGTGTGTAGGCATATTCTTCGCATTTCTTACGGAATTCACTAATCGGTGTTGTTTTTCTATTAACACCAGATTTAGTCACTTGGTTTTCAATTGGTAAACCATGCGTATCCCAACCGAAAACAAACGGGGTTTTATAGCCTTGCATGTTTTTATAACGAACGACAAAATCCTTCAAAACACGATTGAGCATATGGCCGCAGTGCATATCACCATTGGCATATGGAGGACCATCATGTAAAACGAATTCTTTCGCGTCTTTACGATTTAAATTCATTTCCTCGTATAGTTTTTCAGCTTTCCATTTCTCGACTAAAACAGGCTCTTTTTGATTGAGATTACCTCTCATCTCAAAATTGCTCTTTGTCATTAATAATGTGCTTTTATAATCCATAAAGCATAACTCCTTTAATATATTATATTAATCTGTAACTTCGTTAAACGCTAAAGAGAGTAAGCACAAAGCGCTTTCTCCCTCAAAAACGTACGATATTTTTCCGGTTAAAGGATTAATTCCTCCACCGAATGTATTCCAGTTGGTACTATCATTGACTTTTCCTGAATAAACTTCAGTTGTGCCAACAAGAATTTTTAAATTGTAACTACTGCTGTTATTGTTGACTTTGGCGCGGATATAAATCTCATCGACATTGAATTCGTTAACCGTGGTTAGAACAACTTTTTTCACAGGATTTCCAGTTGTGTTATTATCCTTGCTACCCATAGTAAATCCACCAGTGCCAATATTGGTTAAAGTCCATTGTCTATCGGTATGTAAGGCAGTGATATTAATAGTGAAATTAACATTACCATAAGTTACTGATTGATCCACTCCAATCTTAGCAACGCTCCTATCAATCGTTCCTTTATTTAAAGGAATATAATGATTGCAGTTTTCCATACTATCTAATTCGATGACATATTTGATAGTTTGTTCTTCAACGGTAATAGTTGCTTCAATTTCTTTTCCATCATCTTCTGAAAATGTATGGCCCTCTAAAGAGTGTTCATATTCTCCTTGATAAGAGACTAAAGCAAAATCATAGCCAACACCGGTGACAGTTAAATCTTCAAAAGAAAGACTTTCTCCATAATTGTAGTTGCGTTTGGCTTCTTGAATCGCGTAATGATGGACACCACTTTGTTCTAATTCCAAAGCCACTGAAGAAGGCTTTAAATATTGTAAATCGCCACTTTCATCGGCTTTATCACCAAAGACGTAATCCACTAATTCGGGATAATCGACATAAGGGTTACGATTATTCTGCGCTAATCCGCTCTTGCTATAAGGATGGGAATAGACAGAATCATTATGTTGCATTTCTAAATAATCAACATCAAATGTATCCGCCCAAGTTAATAAATCGGAAGCATGTCCAATCGCGAACGCATCATAGCCAATACCTTGAGATGGGTAAGCAACATCTTCTTCTTGAACTTTTAAGCCTTTCATGGTGATGTTGTTAATCGTATCAACTTCATCATCTTTGTACATAGTACACATATAGAAAATCGCTCTAGCAACGCGGCCTTTATCTATATCACCTGGTTCGAAAGTTTTTTCGTCAAAACTATATCCATCTAAACCATTATTTGTAGTTCTATCTTGATAAAAAGCGGCTTCTTTATCCGCATAACCATAGTTCTTATTTCCACGCGATGAATTAGCAGAAGCAGCGGAAGCAAATAGATTATGGAAATCAGTTGCTCTACCTAAGTTCTTCACTGCTTCTTGCGTTAAAGAACCGGTCATTAAAGAAGCGGGAAAAGCATGTTCTCTTTGCCAAAGTTTATTAGTTGCGCTACCTAAAACTCTATCTTCACTATAAATAACATCGAGATATTCAAAATCATCAAAAGTATGATCAGCAATAGTATTAGTTTCCCAGTTTGGGCTATTATAATTCAAAGAATTAAAACCAGTGCGGATAATATCGTGAAGTTTTTGTTTGAGGTCTTCGCCATCTTCCCATTTCAAATTACCATAATAGCTATTGTAATGGTTGTAGCCATAACTGATAGGCTCTTCGCTTTCACTAGAAGAAACATCACTTGATTCGCTAGTGTCACTAGAAATAACTTCGCTTTCACTAACGCTATCAGATGATTCAACGATTGAAGAAGGTTTGGATTGTTTATTCTTACATCCAATCATCAGTAAGGCCACGAGGGGCAAAATAAATAATTTTGTTTTCATAAGCATACCTGATTTATTTTCTCACAAATAAGATAAATAAAAAAGAGCGACTTTAAGTCGCCCTCAATTATAGTTAATTATTTATTGTTTTCTGAGGAACCCTGGAAGGATATCACTATCATCAAATCCTTCTTCTTGTGGTTGTTCAGGCTCTTTTGGAGGAGTAACTGGTTCCACTGGTTTCATGATGATCGTGTCAGCAGCATCACGTGTTGGAGCAGAAAGCATAGATGGTTGAGAGAAATCGATTTCTTCTTCAAAATCACTAGCAATCACACTGACGATGATTTGGTCATCTAATTGATTGTTAATTGAGACACCAAATTTGACATCAATATCATGCCCTGATGCATCGATTAATAGGTTAACTGTATCCTGGGCATCATATAGGCTCACGTTAGGTCCACAAGTGACCGCGACAATAGCTCTACGAGCACCGGTAATTGAGGTTTCAAGTAAGGGACAAGATAAGGCGGCGTTAGCGGCATCTTTAGCTCTATTTTGTCCTTCACCTTCACCAAATCCAATCATCGCGACACCAGAATCTTTTAAGGTATTGCGAACATCAGCGAAGTCAAGGTTGATGACTGCAGGTAATAAAATTAAGTTAACGACTGTTTTAACAGAATCAGCTAAGACTTTATCGGAATGACTAAAGGCTTGAGAAATAGGAGCGTTACCATTGGTCATTAATAATTTATCATTGCTAACAACGATGATACTATCGACATTAGCTCTTAATTTATTGAGACCGGAAATGGAATTAACCACTCTCTTTTTACCTTCAAAGGTAAAAGGTCTTGTGACGATACCGACGACTAAAGCGCCAGCATCTTTAGCAATTTTAGCAACAACTGGGGCTGCACCTGTACCTGTGCCTCCACCCATACCAGCTGCGATAAAGACCAAATCAGCATCTTTAACGATTTCACGGATGACATCCGCGCTAGCTTCTGCGGCTTTTTCACCAACTTCTGGTTCACCGCCTGCGCCTAAACCAGCAGTGATATCTTCACCGAGAATAATTCTATTTCTAGCTTTGCTAGTTGATAGAGCTTGCTTATCTGTATTGGCCACGAAGAATTCCACATTTTGGATTTCTTCATCAATCATTCTGTTGACGGCATTATTACCAGCACCACCAACACCAATAACAACGATTTTAGCCGCTGGTTCAAAATTATCTAAATCATAATTTTCCATAGCGTTAAGTCCTCCTATTTCACGGGATCACGAGTCAATTGTCCGACTCGTGGGTGTGTCTCATCATAGACATTGGGATATTTTGTATTTGCTAGGATCATACCTAAGCAATTGGTAAATGTGGGATTTCTCGCACCTAAACTGCGAGGTGTGACAATCATAACCTTTTCACTTTGAACCTTTGGTTCTAGGTATTGTAGTAAGCCATTTAATTGGCTGCCACCACCGATTAGTACCATAGGTAAGTGTTTAGCGCTCTTGTCGTATCCTTTAAGTAAGTCATCAATGGTTACATCTAATTGTTTGATAAATGAATCTAATTCCGATTTGATGATAGCGTTTAATTCATCAAGATAATGCTTAATTTCATTACCTTGTCCATCATCAGTGCTACAGATAGGGACACGGAATTTCATTTCACGTTTATCATAGCCATAAGTGATTTTATATTTTTCCGCATCGGATTCATTTATGTTAAATGATTCAACGATTTTTTCCGTGATATTATCGCCACCCCATTCAAAGAAACGGGAAGCGTATAAACGTTTTTCTCCTACTAAAGAAACGGTGGTCATATGAGATCCGATATCCACTAAGAGATAATCTTCAGGAACATCTTCATATGTACCCAACAATTCACAAGCCGCAAAAGGAGCAACAATGGAACGTTTGATGCTCAATCCACCAGCATTCATCACATCGGTAAAATCAGCAGCAATATGTCTTGGCAAAGTTAAAACTTTAGCGTAGACAGTGAGTGTGCTACTGGCTTCTTTAAGAGGTGGATATAGGAATGTTCTACCTTGGTCTAAGATGTAGCTTTCAGGAGCGACATCAATTAATTGATTATTTAATGGAAGAGCACCATTTTTAATTAATGAATAGATATTTCTAATATCTAAATTATCAATTTTACCTTCATCACTAATAATGGTAGTCACCTGAGTGGTTTGGAATATTTCTAAACCGAATGGAGGTAAAGATAACAATGCTTCAGAAATAGAGATTTTCAATCTCGCAGATGGATCGGCAATTTGTTTCACGTCGATGATGCTTTGAGCGATTTTATTTTTATCGACAATATTGCCGGCTTCAATGATATGGCCATAAGGTTTTGTGAGTGCGTAAAGAACATAGACTTTTCCATCTAATTCATATCCCACGACTAATTTTAATTTCTTAGAGCCAAATTCAATTGCTGCAACTGTTTTTTCCATTTTGTAAATCCAATCAAGGTTATTTTAATAAGTTAAGTAAAAATATACAACAATTAACAATTATTGTTAATAAAAAAGTAGCAAATTTCATAAAATCTACTAATTTGCTACTAATTTTATACTATTTTATCCGAGAAGATTTTTCTAATATTTTCGATATCCTTTTTCGACTTGGATAGAAGTTTTTCTCGCGTTTTTTAAACCACTAGCGATAGTAAATAAATTGGTGGCTAATAATAAAGCGGCTAATCCACCACAGGCATAATAGAATCCGGTCATCGCTAATTCTTTGCCAAAGATGAATAAAACAATCATCAAAGCGATGAGCCATAAAGAAATGACGATATTAATTTTCTTGATCATTATATTCTTCATATTCCAAATTTAATTCTGACTCTTCACTATTGCTCTCACTTCTCTCAGAAGTTTTTTCCTCTGCAAGAACGGAAGCATTCTTTTTGCTTGTTTGCATGATGTAGGTTGGAATAGCTATTACAAAAGCACCACCCGCAACGGCGAGTAATCCGATAGATAATTTTTTCATTGTGTAATAAGAACCCTTGTGATTTGTCTTCACAAGCTTGTCTTTCATTTGCATGCTGTTTCCTCCTTTCATCATTTACGTTCGATAATCCTCAGCTTGGCACTTACCGATCTATGGTTTAGTTCCAGCTCTTCATCGCTAGCCACGATAGGCTTGCGATTTACGAGTTGAAATTCTTTATCTTCAGAGATAATGGGTATGTCGTGACGATTTCCTTCGACTACCGTCATATCCTTGAAAATATTTTTCACAATACGATCTTCCAAAGAATGGAAGGTGATGACTGCTAAGCGGCCACCATGTGGTCTTAAAGCTTTAATAGCTTTTTTCAATGCGATTTCTAAGACATTAAGTTCATCGTTAACGGCGATTCTTAAGGCTTGGAATGTCTGTTTAGCGGGGTGACCAGCCTTCGCTAATTCTTTCATCGGTTTGCTCCTCTTGATGATTTCTACCAAATCGAATGTGGTTTCAATCGGTTTAATCTCACGAGCTTTAACGATGTTCTTCGCTATTGAATAAGCGAATTTCTCTTCACCATAATCTCTTAAGATATTGGTGATATCTTGAATATCATATTCGTTGACGATGCGATAAGCGGTTAAGGGATTATCTTGATCCATACGCATATCTAATCGGGCATTTTCTCTATAAGAGAAACCTCTATATCCTTCATCGAATTGAGGAGAAGAGACACCTAAATCCATCAAAATGCCATCAACATAATCGAGATGATATTCCGATAAGATTTCTTCTAGATAAGAGAAATTCTTGTGGATGAGAGTAAAATTATTCGAAATAGTTTCTAAATATTTTTTACTTTCTTCAATTGCTGTTTGATCTTGGTCGACAGCGTATAGATGTCCAGTAGTTAATCTTTTTAAGATTTCACCGCTATGACCGCCACGTCCAAGTGTCAAATCGAGATATATGCCATCTGGTTTAATGTTTAAACCAGTTATGGTTTCATTTAGTAATACAGGAATATGCTTTCCCATATTAGTCTTTATCGCTATCTAATCCTTCCGCGATATCTTCGAAGGATGTATTAGCGTTTTGCTCATAAGCTTCATAGTCCGCTTTGTTCCAAACTTCGATATGATCATAAGCGCCAATAACTGCGACTTCTTTACCAATACCATATTTAGTTAACAATTGGGTTGGTAATAAAGCGCGGCCTTGTCTATCAATATCGAGTTCACAAGCAGAGGCAAGTTGAATTCGTAGATAAGCACGAGCATCTTTTTTATTGAATGGGAGTTTTTGAAGTTTTTGAGCAAGCTCAATAAATTCAGATTCTTTGTAGATAGAAAGTGCGCCGTCAAACCCTTTGAGGATGTAAGCTCTACTACCGAGTTCATCTCTCATTTTGCTAGGAATGACTAAGCGGCATTTTTCGTCTAAGTTATGATAATATGTACCAATAAACATCTACCACTTTCTCCCACTTTTCTTCCACTTGAGTAACAATATTATATTGACAACCTCCAATATTTGACAAGAGTTTTTAGAAAAGAAATTATAAAAAGAAAAGGCCAGAATTCTAAATCTGGCCATATTTTTTAAAGTTAACGCAAAGCGTTAATCTTCATCATCAGGAATTTGTACACTGTCTAGTTTTGCCCATCTTGGGTCTGGTTGCTTTTTCTTTTCTTGTTCGTATTCATCTTCGGTGATGACGCGGTAATCGTTACCACCTTTTGGGAGTTTTGCTCCCTTCTTCACAATCTTCACTGGGACATTAGCGAGAAGGATACCCAAGATATATTCATCGAGGTCAATAATATTGTCCTTACAGTAATAGGTTTCTTCATCATCTTCATTGTCGGAAAAAACAATTTGATCCTTGATATTTAATTTGAGTTCCACGTCTTCTAAAGAATAGGAGCAAACACCAATAACAACCGCATTTATTTGTATATCAAGATATAACAAATCATCATAATCATTCGCGGTCACTACCACATCGCATTTTTCGATTTTCCGAATGTGTGAAGGATTTAATTCAGCATGAGAAAAATCAATCGAATCTTCGAATGTTTTTGTGTTTCCAAAAGATAATAAAGCACGATTAATTTTCATCGATTAGCCTCTTAATTCTGCACGGAACTGTTTGGTTAATTCAAATTTGATACGATTTTCCATTTCGGTAATTTCTTTATCACCTAATGTTCTCTCATCACTAGAGTAGGTAATTGTAATAGCAATTGACTTCTTTCCTTCCCCTAAATTTTCACCTTCATAAACATCGAAAACTTCCGCATCACTAACGAGCCCACGACCAGTCACTTTGATGGTCTTAATTAAGTCTCTCGCTAAGACATCTTTAGTAACTACTAAAGCTAAGTCATGAGAAACACTGGGGAAACGACTGATAGGAGTCATTTTTGTAACGCTGACTTTCGCACTTAATAAAGCGTCTAAATTCATCTCTAAAACCACTACACTATTTTTGCCTAAATCATAAGCAGAAACTTGGTTGGGATGGAGTTCGCCAAAACGACCAATCACTTGATTTTGGAAGAGAATTTCTGCAGATTTACCAGGGTGTAATTCTTCGAGATGTTCTTTACATCTTTCCACTCTAAATCTAGATGATTCAATGCCGAGAGTGGCCATAATTCCTTCTAATAACCCCTTCATATGGAAGAAGTCGAAAGGAATGGTTTCCATATCCCCCCTTCTTTCATCTTTACCCACTAAAACAATCGCTAAATGAGTAGATTCTGAAGTCTTGCTAATCATATGACCGGTTTCAAATAAAGCGAGGTTTTTATTTTGTCTCGCTACGTTATAAGTCGCGGCTTTTAATAAGGAATGAAGAATATGGGTTCTAAATACTTCACGTTCATCAGTGAGAGGATTTAAGATGGAATAATGCTCTTCATTATTTAATAAGTTAAATAAGTTTTCTTCTTTCTTGCTGATTAATGAATATGTTAAACATTCATCTAATCCTTTATCTAATAAGAAGAAACGAATATTTTTTAATCTTTGTTGTTCTTTGGTTAAAGACCCTAATTTAGTGTCTAAACAAGGTAAGATTGATTTAACATTTTCAAAACCTAATAGACGAATGACTTCTTCACTTAAATCAGCGTCGCAAGTGACATCGAGTCTCCAAGAAGGGACTACCGCCACAAAGCTTTCATCACCCATCATCACTTTGAAATGTAATCTCTCTAAAGCATCTTTAATTTCTTTGGCGGTGAAAGAAGTTCCTAATCTACCGTTAATACGATTAACGGAGGAAGAAATCTTCTTATCGACATATGTTTCAGATTGATAGCTAACGATATTGCTGATCTCATCAGTATCACAAAGTGATTGAATTAATTCAGCAGCGTAATCAAGCACTAAATCGGCTTGGAAATGATTGGTGCCTTTTACAAAACGAGAACTAGATTCACTAGATAAACCGAGACGAGTAGAAGTATGACGGATGGAAGCGCCATCAAAAGAAGCGGCTTCGATATAGATGTTTTTGGTGTTTTCATCGACTGCACATTCAAGTGAACCCATGACACCACCTAAACACATCGGTTTTCTATTGCAACAGATGACAACATCGCCAGGGATGACTTGATAAGTCTTTTCATCTAAAGCGACAAAATCACCATTATAATCATCTCTTGCTTCTAAAGAAGCAGCGGATAATTTATCAGCGTCATACATATGTAAAGGTTGACCAGTCGTAAGCATCACATAGTTACCGATATCAACGATATTATTGATGCTTCTTACACCCATCGCCATTAAATAATCTTTCATCCATTTGGGTGAATCTTTCACTTTGATATCACAAATTTCACGACCAGCGAATTGTGAACATCTCTCCGTCGCTGATCCAACTTCTAATTTAGTGTCAAAAGTTATTTTGACTTTTGGTTCAGGAATCTTGACTTCACGAGAGAAGATAGCACCGATTTCACGAGCGACATTAAACAAGGATAATAAATCCGGACGATTGGCTAAAACTTTAAGATTTAAAACTTCATCATCCAAACCTAAATAACCGAGAACATCTTCTTCTCCTACTGGAGCATCTTCTGGTAATTCTTCAATACCAGCTTGTTGATATTCGGTTAGATATTTGCTCTCTACACCTAATTCTAATAAGGAACAGCACATGCCATTACTAGCTTGTCCGCGGATAACACCCGCTTTAATTTCAATATTAGGAAGTTTCGCGCCTACACGGGCCACGATAACTTTTAAGCCGGCGCGAGCGTTAGGCGCGCCACACACGATTTGTTGTTCACCATATTTCTCACCTAAATCAACAGTCAAAATATGGAGGTGATCGCTATCAGGATGAGCGACACAAGTTTTAATCTCACCGATAACTAAATTTGTACCGGATGCTAATTTTCTAATCTCTTCGACTTCGACACCAGCGAAAGTTAAACCATTAGCGATCTCTTCAGCGGTTAAACCATCTAAAGAGACATATTGACGGATATTTTTTAAACTAACTAACATGATTATTTACCTCGCCTTTCTTAGTCTTTCTTTTTGAATTGATGTAAGAATCTTACATCGTTTTGATAGAATTTTCTGATATCATCGATACCATATCTAAGGATGGCCACTCTTTCAATACCGATACCAAAAGCGAATCCACTATAAACTTCGGGATCATAGCCATTCATCTTTAAAACATTAGGGTGAACCATACCACCACCGAGAATTTCAATATAACCGGTGCCCTTACACATATTGCAACCTTTACCACCGCAGTTGGCACAGGTGATATCAACTTCCACTGATGGTTCAGTGAAGGGGAAATAAGAACTTCTTAAACGTATTTCTCTCTTTTCACCGAACATCTTTTTAGCGAATAGTTCTAATGTGGCTTTTAAATGGCCGATATTAATATCTTTGTCTATGACAAGACCTTCAATTTGCGCGAATTGATGTGAATGAGTTGCGTCATCATCATCTCTTCTATAGGTCTTACCAGGACAGATAATTCTTACTGGAGCGCCTTTGGCTTTTTCCATAGTACGCGCTTGAACTGGAGAAGTATGTGTTCTTAATAATGTGTTCTCATCGATATAGAAAGTATCTTGCATATCTCTAGCAGGATGATCTTTAGGAATATTTAATAACTCAAAATTATATAAATCAGTTTCAATTTCTGGTCCATCGGCGACTTCAAAACCCATGCCCAAAAAGATTTCTTTCATCTCATCTTGGACAATGTAGAAAGGATTCCTTGCCCCTAAAGTAGTTTCTCTACCAGGTAAAGAAATATCCACTGTTTCTCTTTTAAGTTTTTCTTCTAAAGCTTTTTGCTTTAAAGCGTTCATCTTTTCTTCAAATGCATTAGCGATAACAGTTCTTGCTTCATTCATCTCTGAACCAAAATTCTTTTTCTCTTCTGGTGGTAATGTAGCAATTTGGCTACCCATCGCAGCAAGTTCACTCTTTTTGCCCATATAGCGATTTCTTAAATCATTAATGACATCCAAATTAAGAGCGTTCTTGATATTTTCTAATGCTTCATTGATGATAGATTTTAATTTCTCATTTTTCATACTTTTTGCTCCTATATCAAATTAACACGTATAACGATTATATCATACGAGCCATATTTTTAAATATGAATTGTTTATATCTATAATCTGTTGTTGTATAAACAAGATAAATATTAATTTAAAATACCACATTATAATAATGCGAGATAATTTTGCTCGTGCTTATGTTTTGATTCTAAAAATATAATAAAAGTATTTTACCTTTACTTTTTTATTTTTCATCAGGAGAGGCTTTTAACGCTCTATTAATTTTTTCAAATAACTCTTTAGTAGAATCATCTTGGGGTAATACAACTTTTATTTTTTTGGACTTAAAAATAAAAGCATTAGATGTAACATTTCTAGTGAATTCATATACTATCATTGTGCTCTCACTAACTGAATCCACATCTCTAATTAAAAGAGTAACACGTGGTCTAAATAATCCCCCAACAGAAATTGAATCCTCACTTATTATGTAATACTTCCAGCAGCAAATTGGGATTACAGCAAAACCGATGGCTAATGTGACTAATGCTCCTATTAAAAAGCCAATAAATCTGGCCATAAAGCCATCAATAAATGCCACAATTGAAGTAATTGAGAAAACGACCACAAGAAATATAAACCCCAAAGTAAGAACAATAGAAGGAACAATATTAAAAAAACGTTTCTTTCCCATCATAACAAATGTTCCATAATTAAATCTATTAGCCAATTAAATGGTTCACCAAAAACAGCCTCGACATATTTTTTTGTAATTTTACCAATTAAAGTTGATGGATCATAATTAATTGTTGCCTCTTCATATTCCCCACCATAAATTGGCATCATAGAAGCATTATTTTGAAGAGTGATTGAGAATGTTTTTTTAATAGGCATATCTAAAGAAATATTAAAATATTACTTAGATATAAGCAATAAGAATTCTTTATCTCAAATAATTCATCAAAATACCGGCAGCAACGCCGACATTTAAGGAATCGATATTAGCGATAGAAATCTTAGTGATAATATCTGCTTGTTTCAAAACTTCTTCACTGACGCCATTAGCTTCATTACCCACTACTAAGATGAATTGTTCTGGTCTTTCTAATTTCTCAATATCAACCGCCTTATCACTTAAAGCAGAGACGATAACTTTTCTATTTTCTTTGAATTCGGAGATATTTCCATGAAGTACAGGAAGAGTAAATATTGCCCCTTTACTACCAGAAATTACTTTCTCGTTATAAACGTCACAGCATCCTTCCGAGAGAATAATCGCATCATAACTAAACGCTAAAGCAGTTCTAATAATCGTTCCGACATTACCGGGATCATTCACTCTATCTAAATACACTACTTTCTTCATATTTTTTGGTTTTCTTTCACTGATGTTACAGACAAAAACAATACCTTCTGGAGAAGTAACGGAAGAGATCTTCTTTAATAGTTCTAAAGGAACGACATATTGCACAATATCATCACGGATATTATCTAGTTCCTTAATGGTGAAAATCTCTTTCACACAACCTGCTTTTAAGGCCATTTCTAAAACCTTTTTGCCTTCTGCGAGGAATTCTTGATATTCACGACGGTATTTTGCATCCTTTAAAGAAGAGGCATGTTTAATCTTATTATTATCTTTGCTAGTGATGTATTTAATCATTAGAATTCTCCCTTTCTTAAACGCTTATGAAGAATGTTATAATCCGGACAATATTTATATACTACATTATAAAAATTTTTCGAGTGGTCTCTCACTTTGTCATGAGCGAGTTCATGAACGATTACGGAATCGATAATCTCAGGTGAATAATGAATTAAAACCATAGAATATGATACCGAATGAGTGTGAGAAGAATTGGATCCATATCTCGATGTCATCTTCTTCACATGGACCTTATATGGTGTTTCTATCCCCATAAGATTTTCATAATATAATTCGCGATTCTTTAAATATTTTAAGAACCATTTCTTTAATTTCTTATCGAGGTCTTCTTTATCTTTATAAGAAATAACATTTCCGTCGCTAAATTTGATTTCTCCGCTTTCATATAATTGTATTTTATATCCTAAGATATAGATGAAATCATTACCTCTTGCTTCACTACGGACATCCGCTTTTATCAATTTACCAGCGAATTTATTTAATCCTTCTACAACATGTTTTTGTGTCACGAAATATTTAGGGATAGAAACTTTAAAAGTTCCATCTTTAAATACATAACGAATATTTTTCATTTTCTTTTTCGTTACTTCAACAGGGTATTGTTTATTTTGATAGATGTAAATGAAGGAATAATCGGACATGCGAATATTATAACTTGATAAAGTTAACTGCGAAATATAGAATTATTTACGGTTTATGGAAAAGATTTTAATTTCAGCTTGTTTAGTCGGCGACAAAGTCAAATATGACGGTAAAAGCAATTATAACGAGAAAATCAAATTGCTCTTAGAGAAATATGAACTCGTTCCTTTTTGCCCAGAAGTTGAAGGTGGTTTAAGTACGCCACGTCAACCATCCGAAAGAGTGAAAGACCGTGTCAAAATGGTCAATGGCAAGGATGTCACTAAGAATTTTGAAACCGGTGCAGAACTAGCTTTAAATATCTGCTTATATCTCGGAATTAGAATCGCTATCTTAAAAGAGAAATCACCATCTTGTGGTTCTAAGCAAATCTATGATGGAACCTTCTCAAATAAACTTATTCCGGGACAAGGTGTCACAGCAGAATTATTAAAAAGAAAAGGTATCAAAGTCATTTCCGAAGAAGAAATTGATACCCTACTATAATTAAGAAAACTCAGAATTAATAATTAGATTCTTGGCGGTTATAATTAACGCCAAGTTTTTTATAATACGCTTCTCTTAATTGTTTCCATTTATAACCTAATAATGGCAATAAATTTAAGAATGCTTGGAAGGCTTTAATATAACTAGTGTCATCCTGTTTTTTCTTATAAGCATCTAAACGATGATAAACTTCTAAGAATTGATCGGTTAAATTATCGCAGTGTTTTGTGAGATTATAACTTCTTTTAGAAGTTTTAATATCTAAGCCTAAAGATAAGAAGAAATGTAATCCATCCGCGAATTCATCAAGGACGATATCATCGCTTTCTGGGCCTTTATTAGACCAGTATTTGAAGCAGCGTGTGGCGTTAGCTAATTCACCAATTTCCACATAGCACGCCATAATTCTTCTGTGTCTAGTGGTCTCGTAAGAAACACCATGATTTTTGGCGATAGTCGCATCTAATTGTGCTTGTGCATCATAGAGATCATCAAGGATAATTTTCGCCATATTATTTAACCTTCTCTAAATGCCAAATCTCTGTGGCGTATTGCTCGATAGTTCTATCGCTAGTGAACTTCCCACTATTAGCGATATTCATCAAACACATTCTTTGCCAATGCATCTTATCTTGATAGAGTTCTTGGGCTTTTTCTTGGGCTTTCACATAACTATCAAAATCTTTCAAAATGTAATAGACATCGTGTTGATTCATGATTTCATCAAAAATCATTCTAAATCTATCGGGTTTATAGTTAGTCCATTCACCAGAGAATAATGAATCGAGAATATTTTTCACACGGAAATCACTATTATAAATATCCCAAGGATTATAAGAACCATTTCTATTAAGTTCTTCCACTTCGTTATTTCTTAAGCCGAAGATAATTTCATTTTCTTCGCCTGCGCTTTCGGCGATTTCGATATTAGCGCCATCCATCGTGCCTAAAGTAACCGCGCCATTCATCATTAACTTCATATTTGAAGTTCCGCTCGCTTCTTTACCAGCGGTGGAAATTTGTTCACTAATATCAGCAGCAGGAATAATAATCTCCGCTAAAGAGACACCATAATTTTCAATGAAGACGACTTTCATGAAAGGAGAGATTTCTTCATCATTATTGACCACTTTAGCAACCGCAACGATGAGTTCGATAATCTTCTTCGCATAGACATAACTTGGAGCGGCTTTCGCCCCAAAAATAAAGGTATGAGGATAAATCCTAAACTTAGGATCGGATTTCATTCTTTGATATAGATAAATAACGTGGAATATATTTAATAATTGACGTTTATAAGCGTGCAAACGCTTAATTTGTACATCAAATATAGAATTCACATCGACATCGATATCTTGTTTCTCTTTGATATAGGCTGCTAATTTCTTCTTATTTTCTAATTTGATGTTATCTAAGGATTTCAAGACTTCTTTATCATCTGCGTATTTTTCAAATTCTTTGATGTTTTCCATCTTGGTAATCCAAGAGTCACCAATCTTTGAGGTGATTAAATCCGCTAAAGCGGGATTGCTATTTAATAACCAACGACGATGGGTAACACCGTTCGTCTTATTATTAAATTTCTCAGGCATATAATGATAGAATTCTTTAAATGTCACGTTCTTTAAAATCTCTGTGTGTAAAGCAGCGACACCATTGACGGAGAAACCGGTATAGATAGCTAAGTTAGTCATATGGATTTGACCATCTTTAATGATGTTCATCGCATAACGGTCACCATCATTAACTCCTCTTTGTGTCATTTCAATATTAAAACGACGATTGATTTCTTCGATGATCATGAAGCAACGAGGAATGAGGTTTTGCACATAATTAACCGGCCATTTTTCTAAAGCTTCTGGCATGACTGTATGATTGGTGAAAGCCATACATTTTGTGACTTCTTCCCAGGATTCATCCCAGCCCATATCATATTCATCCATCATCACTCTCATCATTTCTGGAATGGCTAAAATGTGATGTGTATCATTTAATTGGAACACATAGTGTTCGTGAGTACCTTTTAAAGTACCGTGATGTTTAAAATAGCTCTTTAACGTGCATTGAATACCACTACTGACTAAGAAATATTGTTGTCTTAATCTCAAGATACGACCATGTTCTGT
>JAEEHE010000008.1 GCA_016280685.1 Caryophanales bacterium | reverse complement strand
GAAAATGGAAAGACTTTTCACGATGTTTATTCTTATGTAAAGGTGGTGCCGACAAATGACCTTTACTAGTTTAAACGCTGGGCAAATCGCCTTCTTAATTATCGTTCCCTTAATCGCTTTAGTGGCTATTGGTGTCTTTTTGTATTTCCCGATTAGAAATAAAAAGATGAAAACTAATTTCCGCTATTTCTACTACAAGAAACTCTATTCTATTGCGATGGATAGAGATTATTACTTAATCAACAATTTCTTATTCAAAATCGATTCTGCTCATGTGGGAAGAATTGATCATATTTTATTTGGCGATAAATATATTTATATTTGCACAGATTGTTACTTCGAAGGTAACATTGATGGCAAAGAAGCTGATTTATCTTTTGTCTTATACAAAAAAGACGGCACGAAAGTTTATGAAGATAATGTTATATCCGCGAATAGAAAACTAATTGAAAAATTATGCCTCATTACTGGCCTAGACCAATCTTTGATGATTGGTATTTGTATCTTTAATGATGATTGTCGCTGCTCCGTACAAACTAATACCAAATCATCATATATGATTCAAAGAGGCCGTTTAAAAGCCCTTATTAAAGCTATTGAATCTAGAGATATTGGTGAGATTAATAAAGACCAATTAGCCTCGGCGGTAAGGGCGATTGATAAACTGAATAGGAGAAAGAGAAAAGGTGGGCAAAAGTAAGTTAAAACAAATAGCGATTGCTCAATATAAAATTTCGCCATCAGCATCCTGGTTAATCGGATTAAAAACTGGCCTATTAATCAGCGCTATCTTGGCGATTGATTTTATTATACCGATGTTTTGTTTTATCTCTTTTCCTTTACTAATTGTTCCGATTTTATTCGGTTCAACAGTGGAACATTCTTTATTAGAGAATAAGATACCTTTAACTTTTAGAAATTCTTTAAAAGCTTTCTCTTTATATTTTCGCCAATCATTCTTTGGTAGTTTTTCTATTATTCGTTCTTTTTTATGGTCCCTATTAGTGTTCCTTGGTTTTGAGACGATCATCTCTTTTGTCACTTCCCAAGTTATGCAATATACTTCTCCGGAATTTGTTGACGCGATGAATACCTTTTATTCATTAATTGAAGATAGTTCATTTAATGTGAACGATCTCAATAATGTTTTGATGATGAATAATTATGTTCTACTTAATTATGTTTGTATTGTTTTATTTCCATCTATCTACGCTGCTATTATCTTCTTTATATATAAAATTACACGTTATGCGATAACGATTTATTTAAGGTCTTCTTTAGGGGAAGTGAACAATAGATTTGTTTCTTATGTCTTCCGTAATGTCACTCATAACAATATGAAGAAAACATTAAGATCTTATTTCTCTCTTCATTGGCCTTTATTCGTTTTATTGATTATCGGTTTAGTGGGAGGAACGATCGGGGGATTCTTCATTAGACAAGATGTCTTATTTGTCTTAACATTTGCGATTGTCTCCGCTTCCTTGCTAGTGACATTCTATTTACCATTCTATTTTTCTAATCAAGAAGCTCTATTCACCTATTTCGATAATGATTTCCAAAAAGGAATCATTAATATCACTAATAAACTTCTTGTGGATATTCAAAAAAATATCGATTTATCAAATGAAGAAAAAGAGGAATTAGAAAAGAAAATCTCCTCTCTTAATAATCCCTTAGATGACGAGGAGAATAAGGATGATAAAAAATAAAAAACAGTAGTGACCTACTGCTTAAATCAAACTGGAGCAAGTGACGGGAATCGAACCCGCATATTAACCTTGGCAAGGTTACGTTCTACCACTGAACTACACCTGCAATTTGCAATCGGTTTTGCCAAATCGCTCAATTATTATAGCAAAATAAAATTAAGTTGCAATATAATTTCAAATTGAAAAGTAAAAAGAGGTATTAAAAATGATTACCAATGAACAATTAGCCAATCTCATCTTCCCGGAAATTCATGAAACAATTGAAGATTTAGAGAAGAGATATCCAAAGAGAAATCTTAAAGATGGAGCGGAAGTCACTAGATTCGCTCCTAGTCCTACCGGATTCTTACATACCGGTTCTTTATTCACATCGATGATTTGCCACAAAGTGGCCCATCAAACCGGTGGTGTTTTCTATGTGAGATTAGAAGACACTGACACCAAAAGAGAAATCCAAGGTAGTGGTGAACAATTATTATCCCAATTAAATGTTTTTGGTGTGAAACCAGATGAAGGCTATATGGGTGACCATGAAGAAGGACAATATGGTCCTTATATTCAATCCCAAAGAGCGGATATCTACAAAGTAGCGATTAAACACTTAATCTCTATCGGTAGAGCCTATCCTTGTTTCTGTTCCGCAGAAGAATTAGACGCAATTAGAAAAGAACAAGAGAAGAAAAAACAAAATCCTGGCTATTATGGTGAATTTGCCAAATGCCGTTTCTTAACTAATGAAGAAAGAGAAAAACTCATCAAAGAAGGTAAACCTTTTGTCATCAGATTTAAGAGTAATGGTGACCACACTAAAAAGATTGCGGTTAACGATTTAGTCCATGGCGACTTTGAAATCGCTCAAAATGATCAAGATATCGTTATCTATAAGAGCGATGGTTTACCAACTTATCACTTCGCTCACTGTGTCGATGATCATTTTATGAGAACCACAACAGTTATTCGTGGCGAAGAGTGGATTGCTTCCTTACCGATTCACGTCGAATTATTTGAAGCGATGGGATGGCAAGCACCTAGATACGCTCATTTACCAGTCATCATGAAATTAGATGAAAATGGTAATAAGAGAAAATTATCTAAGAGACTCGATAGTGAAGCAGCTTGTAGTTTCTTCTTAGAAGATGGCTATCCACCAGAAGCATTAATTATGTATTTGTTAACTATTGCTAATAGTAACTTTGAAGAATGGATTCTCGCTAATAAATTTGAGAATATGGAAGACTTTGTCTTCACCTTCTCCAAGATGACCCTTGATGGTGCTTTATTTGATATGGGTAAAGTGAACTTCTTCTCTAGAGAATTATTAGGTAAGATGAATAAAACCCAAATTACCGATAGAGCGTTATCTTATGCGAAGAAATACAATCCGGAATTATTAAAGATGATTGAATTTGATCGTCCATATTTCGAAGAGATTATGAATATCGAAAGAGAAAAAGAAAATCCTCGTAAAGACTATGAGAGATTTGGCAATATGCCAGAAATCATCGGTTTCTTCTATAAAGATAAATATGAGGCTTTATTAGAGAACCCCTTACCATTTAACGAGAAATTCAATAAAGAGACTATCGCGGATATCTTATCCGCTTTAAGAGATGAATTATCTTTAGATTTAGATGAACAATCTTGGTTTGCTTCCATGAAACAAATTGGCATCAACCATGGATTTGCCGGAAGCAAAGGCGAATTCAAAGCCAATCCTGAAG
>JAEEHE010000064.1 GCA_016280685.1 Caryophanales bacterium | reverse complement strand
TAGATCAATTATTAATGGATTTAATGGATTAATATGGAAACAGCGGTTCTGAGCAAAAGAGTGTGGCTATATATCATCAATCTCATATTCCATTTAGGAGTATCCTTTGGTGGTGCATCTCCATTTTTAATCGTTCTTCATTTCCATCTCCTCTATTACATTTTGATTTCCTTAGGTATCGCGAT
Organism: Caryophanales bacterium; assembly: GCA_016280685.1. Next base: position 3,315 of record JAEEHE010000064.1, on the reverse strand, counting down.
TATTTTTTCCTTTATCTTTGATTTCTTATTATTGATTATCACCCATGGCTATACATTAGGCAGCTCGTTAGTGGGAGTGAAATATGTCGCGAGTAACGGAAAGAGAATTACCAAAGGTCAAGCCTTCCTCCGTTCCGGTAGTGAAACTCTCATTATTTTCGCTCTTATCGACTTGCTTTATCTCATCATCAACCGCACCGAAAGAGGGGCAATCGACCGTTTAAGCGACTCTTTCGCTATTGATATTAGACGGTAAATAACTTGTTTTAAATTAAATTCACCAAAGGTGCATGAAAAAAATGCATCTTTTTTAGCACTTTTGTGTTGACACTGCTAACGAATTGACTAAAATAGAATTAGCACTTGAAGATAAGGAGTGCCAAAAAGGAGAAAGAATATGGGTTTAACAAGAAGTGACACAATTCTCAAATGCATCGTGGAATACTTCATCAAGAAAGCGGAACCATTAGGTAGCCAAACCTTGATCGATGAATATCACCTGCCTTATTCCTCAGCGACTATCAGAAATGAGATGTTCGCTTTAGAGAAGATGGGCTATATCGAAAAGACTCATTCCTCCTCCGGGCGTGTTCCTTCTGCTAAAGGTTATAAATATTACTGCGAACACCTACGTGAAAAGACAGTTGATGAAGCTTTAAAGAATTCCTTGCAGGTCGTCCTAGAACAAAAGATTAGATCGGTAGAAGAAGTCATTAAGGAAAGTTGTGAAATCTTATCGCACATGACCAACCTCGTCTCCGTAGTTACCGGTAGCAATGAAAATATTGAACGTTTAGCGAATGTGCAACTAATCCCCATCGGAGAAAATACCTTAACCGCGGTATTTGTCACCGATAAAGGATATGTGGAAAATAAGACATTCATCGTCTCCAGTGCGATTAAAGCTAACGAAGTCGTGGAATGCGTCAAAATCCTCAATGAGAGATTAAAAGGCACACCGGTCAACGAACTAGTGGAAAAAGTGGAAGCCTTAAAACCGATCTTAAGCGATTATGTAGTGAGCCACGATATCGTCTACCAAGCCTTGCTTGAAACATTCATTAGATTCGCTGGTGATCGTCTGAGCTTATACGGAAGAGAAGAATTATTCAATCAACCAGAGTTCAAAAACGACGCTGATAAATTACAAGAAGTCTTCAAATTATTAAACGATAAATCAGTATTCAAAGAAGCGCAGAAAGAAATCGAAAATGAAGATGATAAAATCCATGTGAACATCGGTGAAACTAATCCTGATGTCAGCATGGTTACAACCAAGTTCAAAATCGGTGATGGTGAAGAAAGTACGATTACACTGTTAGGTCCGACCAGAATGGACTATGACAAAGTGTTATCCGCACTGGAATACATCTCCGAAGAATTAAATAAATATTTCGAAGATTTAAATAAAGGAGGTAATAATGGTGACGCCTAATGAAGAAGAATTAAGACAAGAAGAGATTAAAGAAGAGAATCCCAAGAAATCCTTCCAAAGGAAGCTTCATAAACTAGAAGAGGAAAGAGATAAAGCGGTCGCGGATATGGAACATTGGAAAAATGAATTCTATAGAGCCTACGCTGATACGAAGAATCTCCGCAATCAACTAGAAAAAGATCACATGGCCGCGATGAAATATCGCGCTGAAGGATTCATCGAAGAATTACTTCCCGTATTAGATAGCTTCTACGCGGTTCTCAAAAACGAACCAACAGATCCAAATCTCAAGAATTATTTAATCGGTTTCCAATACATTTACAAAAACTTAGTGAGTGCGTTGGAAAACGAAGGAGTGACAGAGATCGCTCCAAAAGTAGGAGATAAGTTCACTCCTGACACGATGAACGCCGTGGAAACCAAAGAGGGTGAAGAAGAAAACATCATCTTAGATGTCCATGTCAAAGGTTACAAGCTACATGATCGATTGATTAGACCTGCTAATGTGACCGTCAGTGTCAAACACAAAGAAGAAACTAATGAAAACCAAAGTGATGCATAAATAGGAGGCATTAAATTATGGCAAAAGAAATTATCTTAGGTATCGACTTAGGTACTACAAACTCCGTCGTGAGTTATTTACAAGCAGATGGCACAGTGAAAGTCATCCCCAATCCCGAAGGCACACCAACCACTCCATCAGTCGTTGCTTTTAAAGCAAGTGGTGAAGAAATCGTCGGTAATGCTGCCAAAAGACAAGCTGTTATGAATCCTGATACCGTCTCCTCTATCAAGAGAAAGATGGGCAGTGCAGAAAAAGTTCACATCAACTGTGTGAATAAAGATTTCACCCCACAAGAAATCTCCGCGAAAGTCTTAGCGTACATGAAGAGCTATGCGGAAAAGAATATCGGTCAAAAGATTCAAAAGGCCGTTATTACTGTCCCAGCATACTTCAACGATGCGCAAAGACAAGCGACTAAAGACGCCGGCCAAATCGCCGGCTTAGAAGTGGTTCGTATTATCAATGAACCAACCGCAGCGGCCTTAGCCTATGGCTTAGCCACAGATAAATCTGAAAAGATCTTAGTCTTTGACTTAGGTGGTGGTACATTCGATGTTTCCATCCTCGATATCGGTGATGGCACCTTCGAAGTTATCTCAACCGCTGGTGATAACAAACTCGGTGGTGATGACTGGGATCAAGTCGTCGCTGATTGGATCAAAGCGCAAATCAAGATTGAAACAAATGTTGATATTACTGATAAAGCTTCCTTACAGAGAATTAGAGAAGCTGCAGAAAAAGCCAAGATTGAATTATCCGCTTTAACCGAAACAGTCATCTCCTTACCATTCATCTCTATGACCAGTGCTGGACCAGTCAACTTTGAAACCACTCTCACAAGAGCGAAATTCCAAGACTTAACCAGACACCTCTTAAAGAGATGTGAAGAACCTGTTAGACGTGCTTTAGCCGACGCTCATATGTCCGCTAACGAACTCAACCAAGTCTTATTGATCGGTGGTTCCATCCGTATGCCAGCCGTTCAAGAATTAGTCAGACAATTAACTGGTAAAACACCTAACTTATCCGTCAACCCAGATGAAGCTGTCTCCATCGGTGCGGCTTATCAAGGTGGCGTGGTCTCCGGTGATGTGAAAGACGTCGTCTTATTAGACGTCACCCCATTAACCTTAGGTATTGAAACCTTAGGCGAAGTGATGACTCCATTAATTCCACGTAACACAACCATCCCAACCACAAAGAGCCAAATCTTCTCAACCGCTGCCGATAATCAACCCGCTGTTGACATCATGGTCTACCAAGGTGAACGTCCAATGGCCCACGATAACAAATTATTAGGTCACTTCCAATTAAC